>NZ_JAQFIQ010000012.1 GCF_029504745.1 Breznakia sp. PF5-3
TGTTTCATTTTTAATACCTGCCTTTATTCCTGTATTGTATCAATCATTCTTACATTATTTTTGTACCATTAGGTATTCTTTGGTTGAATTAAGCGTAACAATTTAAAAAATAAAATATATTCAGTTTGGAACTCACAATATAATATCTATTGCCATTCGAAAGACGGTAATGCGTTATTAGGTAGAGTGTGTGCGAGAATAGAAGATCTACATACTACTACTCTCAAATCTACTGAAGAATATTCTTTGTTAGCTAAAAAAGGTGTGTTACATCAATTAGCGGATGAAAAAAAACTTGGTTGGATAGAGGATTATCTTTTAAAGCTATCCGAGTATATGGAGATATAGTCATGAAAGAAATTGTTAGAAAGGTAAGTTATCAAGAGTTTATATTAATAATGCTTAGATTGATTAGCTTCTTAAATTGTCTAGGTATGGGACACAAAAAAAATACTACTAGAGATAGAATGGCATTGTATGATTTTTATTTGAAATTTCCGGAGTTGATAAATCAAGAAGATTATAGACCAGATTTTGATACAGAGTTTTCTTATTTTTATTGGGTACCTAATTATACTCTTTACTCTTCTGTACTAATAAATTTAGAAGCTAGAGGCTTAATTCATAAGGATGAAAATGGAAATTACTCAATAACTGAACTAGGTACTAACTTTATTGGAGATATAGAGAATCCTTATTTAGATAGAACTAATAAAAACAGTAAGTTTTTGATTTCAAATATATGCAAACTTAGTAATAAAGATATAATAAGTGATATTAACAATTTAATTTATAAGGAGAGGGGATTATAGTTATGAAAATGTTTATGAAAGCTTTTCGATTAACTGGAGATAGTAAAAATTATGAAGTAAATTTTAAAAGAGGTTTGAATTTTATATCAGGTCCAACTTCTACAGGAAAATCGACAATACTTGAACTGATTAATTATGCATTAGGAGCAGATTCACACAAAAATTACATTGAAGTTCGTGAGAAATGTAAAGATGTTGAAATTGAAATTTTATTAAATGATACACTTTTTAGAATTCGAAGAAAATTATTTAGTCCAGATCTTCCAATTTTAGTAGAAATCTATGATATAGATAGTAAGTCATTTGTTAAAAATGGTGTTTATTATGAAAATCCTGTGGATGGACAAGAAACATTATCTGATTTTTTATTATCAAAAATTGGGTTAGATGGACTTACTATTGCAAACCAAAGATTCAGTTTTCGTGATTTATTTAAATATTCGTACTTAAAGCAAACAGAGATAGACAATGAGGACATATTTAATGCAGAAAAGAATTATATTTTAGATATTAAGCGAAAAGCGACATTTGAAATTGTATTTAGTATCTATAATAATCTAATTGGAGAACTTAAGGTAAGATTAAAAGAAAAGAAAGAAGAACTAAATAATGATAGAATTAAATACAATGGGATATCTGAATTTTTAAAAACGGCAGATATAAATGATTTTAACGAGATTGAAATTAATAAAAACAAAATTATAGAAGAAATTAAAAACTTAAAAACTCAATTACTTAAAATCAAATCTAAATCTTATGAAGAGTCTGAGAATAAATATGTTAAGGAGTTAAATGAAATAGTTAGAACTAATAAATTAGAATTAATAAAATTAGACAAGCAATTAGATAATCAAAAACAATATATAAAAAAATTGTGTCAACTTTCAAATCAATATGATAGAGATGTAGAAAAAATTGATGCAGCAAGGGTAGGAATTAATGAGATAAATAAATATGATTTTATATATTGTCCTAATTGCTTAAAACCTATAGCAAAACATGAGGGTATGGATTGTCAATTATGCGGTAATGAAATGAACGAAGTAATGGAAAATATATTATTACTTAAGTCAGAACGAAGTAGTGTAATTAGAAAAAGGAATGAATTAGACAAACATATAAAAGAGCAAAGTGTAAAAAAGGAGTTTATCGAAAAAGAAAAGAAACAATTATTAGAAAAAATTGAGATTAATAATCGCACAATTAATGAATTAACTGAGCAATTTATTAATCCCTATCTAGAAGAAATAAGCTTAATAAATTTAAAGATTGGAGAGAAGTATAAGGAATTAGATGAATTAGAAAATAGTTTAAGATTTATTAAAGAATTAAATAGATTGACTATACTTTTAGAGCAAAAGAAAAAAGAAGTTGACGATCTAAATGAGCAAATTAAATCAAAATCAGCAGCTGTTGATAAAAAAGACATACTTCATAATTTGTCAAATAAGTTTAGTGATATTTTACAATCATTTAGGTTTCCAAAATTAAGTGATTCATATATAAACACTACTAATTATTTACCCTATGTTAGAGGGAATAAGTATAATGATATCGGTAGTTTAGGAGCAGTTACTTTAATAACTATGGCATATTATTTATCAATATTTATTGAATCAAAATCACCTGATTTTAATCATTTAAATTTATTAATGATAGATACTCCACGTAAAAACTTAGGGTCTTCATCAACAGAAAAAGACTTTCAAGATGATGAAATATATTATGCAGTTATTCGTTATCTTATACAAATATGTAAAGATAATGAGAATGATATTCAATTGATTATTGTTAATAATGGCTATCCTGAATTTTTACCTAAAGAAGATTTAATAATAGAGTTTTCATCAAGTGGAAAAAATGGATTAATAGATGATATTTAAACAAGCTTATTTCAAGAATAACCTTAGAAAATGATACTAAATTGATACTATTTTCTTGTCAAAAAACATATAGGTAGTATAATAACTATAGGAAATAGTAATAAAAGCAACCAAAACTAAACAAATATGTTTAACATTCATTCGGTATTATCGAGTGGGAATAGAAAAGACCGAAAAGATCTTTTATTTAATAAATATATTATTTTCTTTTTAATCCTTTGGTCATTTAATCGTTAAAAGCCTTCATTTTCATAGTCATTTTTTTTACCATTACTACTTAGTTGTTCATACTCTTGTAATATAAAGAAAAAGATGTAAAATATTAGATATGACTTCTACGCTAAAAAAAATAATAAAATTAGATGGGTTTTCCCCATCACAGAAGATAGCGATAAGCTTTGTAGTAGTAATTGTACTAGGAGCATTTGCTTTAATGCTACCAATTTCGAATGTTGATGGGAAGTATTTTTCATTTATTGATGCACTCTTTATGTCTACTAGCGCAACATGTGTTACAGGACTCGCTGTTGTGCCTCCCGCTATACAGTTTACTACTTTTGGACAAGTGGTTCTTCTATTGCTAATTCAAATTGGTGGTTTGGGTTTGATGAGTATGGTTGCGAGCATTGCTCTTAGTATTAGAAAAAAACTCTCTATTCAAAACAAGTTAGCTATGAGAGAGATGTTAAATCAAACAAATATGTTGGATTTTAGAAAATTTCTTTTCGGAATCATTCGTTTTACTTTTGTTTTTGAAATTATTGGTACAATTATATTATCATTTGCATTTGTTCCTGAATATGGTTTGAAGGGGATTTATATCTCAATATTTACTTCAATTTCTGCATTCTGTAACGCAGGATTTGATATTATTGGTAGTAATAGTTTAGTGGAGTATGTAAATAATCCAATTGTGAATTTTACAGTAATGATTTTAATTATTGCAGGTGGATTAGGGTTTATAGTATATTTTGATTTGAGAGATAAGTTCAAAGATTTTTTCAGAGGTAAGCTTTCATTTATAAGGTTAAAACAGCGACTGATGTTACAGACAAAAATTGTAATTGTTATTTCTGCGATTTTAATTTTTATTCCAGCATTACTAATTTTTATTATAGAATTTAATAATCCTGCAACATTAGGTAATCTGGGAGTTGATGGTAAAATTTATGCTTCATTATTTAGTTCAGTAACTCTGAGAACCGCAGGGTTTGCAACGCTTGATTTTGCAGGTTTCTATCCAGTATCTCAATTTATTATGATAATTTGTATGTTTATTGGTGGCTCACCTGGAGGGACAGCAGGAGGTATCAAAACAACCACTCTTGCAATTATACTGATCAATGTTATTTGTAATATTCGAGGTCAAGAAAAGACATCAATTTTTCATCGTCATATATCACGCGATCTCATTGTACGATCCACGACGATATTGGTAATAAATCTTGGTGTATTATTCCTTGGGATTTTTGGGTTGCTAATAGTTTGTGATTTTGATTTTATAACAATTATATTTGAAGCAGTATCAGCATTAGCAACTGTTGGATTAACTTTAGGGATTACAACACTATTACCAACAATTGCAAAGATAATCGTTGTTGTTTTAATGTATGTAGGTAGAATTGGTATTTTGACATTTTTAGTTTCAATTATAAGACAGGAAACTAAAAAATCTGTTGATTATGCTGAAGGAAATATTATGATTGGATAGGAGAATAAATATGGTAAAGCAAAATAAACAATATGCAATATTGGGTTTAGGAATTTTTGGTTCTACAATAGCAAAAACTTTGAGCAATGCGAATTGTGAAGTAATTGCTATTGATAAAGATATAGAGAGTGTACAACGCCTTGCAGATTGTGTCACAAGTGCAGTAAAAGGGGATATAACAGATATAGAAGTTTTAAGAAATGCTGGAGTGGGAGAATGTGATATTGCAGTTGTAGCAGTCGGTTCACATCTTGAAGAAAGCATTATGGCTGTTTTTAATGTACGGGAACTTGGCGTTCCTTTTGTTGTAGCGAAGGCAAAGAATAAACGCTATATGGAAGTTCTTAAAAAGGTAGGGGCACATAAAGTGGTACGTCCTGAAAAAGAAATGGGTGTAGTAACAGCAAAATCTCTGTTAAATGATAATATAATTGAGCGCATTGCATTTGATAATGATTACTCTGTAATAGAAATTAATACTCCCAAAATATGGGTCAATAAAACGCTGATTAATTTGAATTTGCGCGATCAATACGGGATCAATATTTTAGGAATTCGACGTCCAGATGAAAAAATGAATGTCACACCTTCTCCAGATTACATATTACATGCAGATGATCATATAGTATTAATTGCAGAATCCGAAAATTTAGAAAAACTAAATATACTTTTTAAGTAAAAATTTAATTATGCTTTTTTAAAATACAGAATTTATACATAAAATTAATGAATATAACATGGAACTAAAATAATAAATATAGTTGACAGTTTGAAAAGTTATTTTGTCATAAAACTTCCAACTAATTATAAAAATGCACTAGTCTATAACACTCATTTATGTCATTGATCAAATCTAAACAATGCAGAATAAAAATGATACTAATTTGATACTGTTTTCTTGTCAAAAATCGTATAGGTAGTATAATAACTATAGAAAGTAGTAATAAAAGCACCCAAAAGTTAAACAAATATGTTTAATAATCATTCGGTATAATCGAGTGGGAGTAGAATAGAAACTAAGAAAACGTCGATATTATCGGCGTTTTTTGTTGGTTTATAGGAGGTGTGACAATATTTTTGACAATACATTCAAAAAGTTCATCTTTTCTTTTTGGTGTTAATGGCTACTTCTTTTGGATAACTATCTTTCCATCATTGATATTCTTCTTGTGTTATTTTTCCCTGCTGGAGTTTCACATAAGCTACAAACCAATTGGAAATATCATCATAAATAGCATTAGGGAAAGGGGGAACTAGATAAACTTTTCCATTTATTTTAGCTGGTTTTAATTCAATTATATTTTCAAGTTAAAACAAAGAGTGAATGATTGAGTAGTTATTATCATAACTAGGATCACTTAATGCAAAAACAGAGATATTCAGTGCATCTGCAATTTTTTCTAATATGTCGCGAGATGGAATACGATTACCTAATTCATAATTACGAATAGAAGGTTCGCTAATTCCTACTTTTAAAGCAAGATCTTTCTGTGATAACTTATTCTTCATTCTTTGATTTCGTATTTTTGTTCCTATTGTCATTATGAATTATCCTCTCTCTTGTAGAGCGTACGACATGAGATATTCCTCATCATTTTCACCTACAATTTTAAAGCCAACTCTTTTGTATAAGGAAAGAGCACGATTTTCTTTTTGAACTGCTAAAGCTACTTTTTTGTAGTGTTTCGATTGTAAAAGGGAAAGCATTTGTTCGAGTAGTTTTTGACCAATTTGCTTTCCTCTATACTTATCATAGACGGATATTGCTAATTCAGGTGTTTGAGAGTCTAAACTGCCATAGCCATTGATAATGCGTGCCCATACAACGCCAACAACCTTACCACTAATATCTGCACATAAACAATAATCATCGGGAAGCTTACCAAATTTATCAATATATATTTGCAGTTCAGGTTTCTCTAAAATTGATCGAGGAAGCAAATTATCCTTATCTTTTTGAAAAATAGCTTCATAAAGAAAATCCTTTAATAGAAAATATTCATTTGGTTTTAATTCTCTGATTGAATAGTCCATAAGGTAGCACCTCTCTTTCAAAAGTAAGTATAGCAAAGTAAAAGTAGGAATAAAAGTAAAAAAGTTTCAAAAATGAACTGTATAAATAATATGAATAAGGGAATTGAATAAAAAGTCTTGACAGTCATAAGTGAACTGATAACACACTGGTACAGTTCGATATTGAACGGATAATATACATAACAGAAAAGAGGTGAAGAAACCATAAATGACAAAGCATGTGTTTATGAATGATGACAAAGTTTCTCAATATCTAAACATATCAAAACCGTTCGCATATAAAATAATCAAACAACTCAATAAAGAACTAGAGGCAAGAGGATATATAGTCATTGCAGGAAAAATAAACAAGAAGTTTTTTGAAGAAAGGATGTATGGAACGAATGAAACTGGTGAAGTAAAGGAGACAAGTTAAAGAATAGCAGTATTAGAAAATAAGAAAACAAAGAAGTGGGAAGTATGTTGTTATTATAAAGATATTTAAGAGAACATAAATATCCGCAGTTCATGTCAATGAAACTTAGTAATTCACTATATATACACCTTCATAGAATTGATATTGAAGGAAATGAATTATATGTTCAACTAGTAGATGATTACAAAAAACAAAGAAATATCACAGAAGAGTTGAAAGTTAATAAACCATTTGAATGGGTTAGAGAAATGAATAATATAAATAATTGTATTGAAGAATTAATTATAAAAGAAATAATTAATATTTAGTTTCTAGTAAGAGGAAGATATCAGGGTTCATACAAACTTGTGAATTTCAAAACACGCAAATTTTGTATTTGTGTGTTTTTTGTATTAATAATACCCCCAGATAATCTGGGGGTTCCAATAAGCTTAAGCGAAGAGATAATGAAAAAAACCTCCTGTATAATTGAGGTGCGGCATAGCAACTGCATTTAACAAAAATACAAGGAGGAAAGTCAATGAATAACAATGACGTACATAGTTTATCACACAGTAAATGGTGCTGTAAATACCATATAGTATGGGCACCGAAATACAGGAGGAAAGTATTTTACGATAGTAAAAGACTAGAAATAGGAAAGATAATAAGAGAACTTTGTGAATGGAAAGGGGTAAACATACTAGAAGTAGAAGTATGTATAGATCATATACATATATTAGTTGAAATCCAACCAAAATATAGTATTTCAGGATTTATGGGATATTTGAAAGGAAAAAGTAGCCAAATAATATATGAAAAATGGGGGAATATGAAATTCAAGTATCGAGGTCGCTCTTTCTGGTGTAGAGGATACTATGTAGATACAGTAGGGAAAAATACAAAGAAGATAACGGAGTATATACAAAATCAGTTGAAAGAGGACCGGGAGGCAGAACAACTAACAATGGATTTGAAGGACCCATTTGGAAAATAAAATGCAACACGTAAAGGTGTAACCAAATGAAATGAGGCCCCATTTAGGGGCAGCTGTTGGAGGAGGGCTATGCCCGCATAGTAAAAAATCACCGGCTTAGCCGGTGGATATTTATTTATATCTCTACAAAATAAGGACGAAGTTGTTCAATTTGTTTCCTATCTAAGGTAATAATAAAATGTGATTCATCAAATCTAGGTAGGTTAGATAAATCCAATACTTCTTTTAATGTATTGAATAGTATATGCCCTTCTAAATGGGGTTCACCAGCAAAAGATACAATTCCAATGTACCAATCATTTATGTCTAAATCATCTGACATAATAGGAAGTGCAGGTTCGTCTGGGAAAATAGAATCAACACCTTCTGACAAAGTGAAAAATCCAACTAACTTATCATTGTCTATTTTATAAACTTTAGCTTTCGCATAGTATAAATCCTGATTTTGCTTCTCATGTAAATATTCCTCAAAAGCAATTACTTTGTTTTCTTCATCTAAATCTATGATGCTTTGTATAAAGTTTTCTTCCACATGAAGTGGATAAAGCGCACCAAAGGTATAACCAAATTTTTTATCTTTCACAAAAGAATCCAATACATTACCAACCCAGTTCATTGTGTAGTTTACTTTTTCAGGAATATCTTCAAGCGTTAGGGTTTCTCCATCATGATCGAATTTTTGAATACCCATCATTTTACATAATCGTTTTGTACATTCATAAAAATCTTCAATATCATGATAAGTACAAGGTACATTCAAATTCAGATTGATTGTTCTTTCACTACTTATATACTGTAAGCTAAATCCTCTACCTATTTTTTTAGGATCATAGAAAATAATATATGTATCTTCAAATTCACCTTCAAAATCACTTAGAATAAATCCTACATCACTAATGCCATATGCATAACCATGAAGTGCATTCGTGATATCCGCAAAGGTGAATTTCTTTTTTATTAATTTTGTTTGTTTTAAATGTATATCTAGTGACATAAAACCCTCCTGTTAATGTTCGCTTTGTTGATTTAACTATATCATAATTTTTATCCACATAAAGAAAAAAGTCCAAATTGCATTGGACTATAATACGTTTATTCAGCAGCATATGCGTTTCCATTCATCATTGGTGAACAGATGTAGAATATAAGTAAACTTAGTGCTAAATTAAATACTATAAGGGTGGGAATTAATACGGTAATAGTTTGACTAAAATCACCTGTCATTTTAAATGCCAAGTAAGCAATACCACCACTAGGTAAGCAGATAACTACCATTACAAGCATATGTAGCATGGATTCAATAAGTTTATTTCCTCTACTTTTTAGTAATCGAGTTGACAATACAACTCCTGCATAGAAGACAGGAATAAATGATAAAGTGATTAGAATACCAATGAGCGTTTCCGTTAGTTTCAAATCAACGAAGATAAAACCAATTAGTATCATTGTAACTGCAAAGAGTGTTGATTTTAATGCAGGAATCAATAATGAGTAAAGCATTTTTTTGATTGGTTTATCAGGAATAAAATAAATATAATTATTTTTAAGATCATCACTTAGAGTAGAATTTCCTACGGAGTTCATCAAATAAAATATTAATAACCCAAAGAATACATAAACATTTGGATTAATCATTAACGTAAATACTGCTAAGGCGATAAAACTATATAAGTCTTGTCTACCAATAAAAGAACGAGTTTTTTTCATAATTAGAAAGTTCTTAGAAAGAATTGCACCACTTAATTGCTTATAGTTAATTGTTACATCATGTATTTTTTCTTCTTTTGATTCAATTCCAGCCATCGCTTTTTTATAGTAATCACTAAAGTCTATAGCATCAATCATCGCTTGCTCATAGAAGTAACCTTTAACGTGTGTTAGTAAAGCTGCTAATATAATATCAATTACAATAAATGCAGCTACTACAATCAAAACAATAAGGGTATCATTTTGATAAAAACCAAACATTGCAGTTTTAATCCAACCTAAGATGGGAATAAAATCGAAATCATTTGTATACGTGAAATTCACAAAAATATCAGTGAAATTAAAACTACTTTGAAAATAACTATATATTGCATAAGCTACTAAAATAATGAAAATACATAATCCAATCCAACGCTGTGTGTTTCCTTTTTTTTCTTTAATCATATCTTTAATATAGAAGTATTGTAGTAATACTAAAATGATATAGTTATAAAGAGCTGTAATCAGAAAAGCAAAAAGAATGTAGGTAATTGGCATAATAGCCATCATTGATATAATCATCATTGGAGATACTATACTTATTAAACTTAATATAAAGGAATCAAACATTGTTTCAACTGATAAGTATGATAGTATTTGACGATTTGAGAAAGGACCTACAAATAAATAGTAAGAATCTTCCTCAAAAAACAATGCTTTCTTTTTTTGAAATAAGGTAATTAGATTTAAGAAAGTGGAAAATCCAATTACAAATAAAGTAAATAGTGAATAAGTCAAAAGATCCATTACAGGTTTATCTCTTGTATCAAATACTGGGAAAAACATGCTTGCAAACACCAGCAATGAAAGCAGTGTTGCTATTGCTGAAGATGGTTTCGCAAAGATACTTCTTACTTTTGCTTTTTTCTTAGTGAAAAATAGTTTAAATAAGTTCTTCATGTTCTTTGTCCTCACCATTTAATTCAAAAAACAGTTCTTTGAGTGATTTATCTTTTAACTCATTACGTTCAATATCGGCTAATACATGCCCCTGTTTCATAATGATTGCATGATCCCAAACATCATCCACCATATCAATGATATGGGTACTCATCAGAATACTAACACCGTTATCTTTTAGTGTCTTTAATATTTGTAAAGTATCCTGAATACTGTTAGGATCCAAACCCATCATAGGTTCATCTACCAGCAATGCTTGAGGATTTGTCATAAGAGCTAAAATCATTGATAACTTTTGACGCATTCCTTTTGATAATTCTTTTGCGATGGTCTTTTTCTTTTCCATCAGTTTGAATAATGTAAGATATTTATCAGCAATTTGTTGGTAGTTATCAATCTGATAAGCATTACCAATAAAATCTATATGTTCTTGGATTGTAAGTAAGTCATATAATACTGGTGTCTCTGGAATATATCCAAAACGTTTTTTCGCTTCTACACTCATATTATCGAAACTGCATATTTTAATACTTCCTTTGAATTTTAATAACCCAATGATACTTTTTATTGTTGTACTTTTACCTGCACCATTTGATCCTAATAAAATAGTTATTTCTCCTGGTTTTGCAACTAATGATACATCATTTGCTCCAATTACTTTTCCATAGTCTTTTGTAAGATTTTTAACCTCTATCATAATTTTTTCTCCTCAATATACATCTAGTCTATCAATTCTATATAAAAAGAATACAAATCTGTCCTAAATGGTAGATTTGTATTCCTAAATTACTTCTATAATGATAATTCTTTGAGGAGTTTCTTTCCTTTTCTGGATAATAGACAGAAGGTATTATTTTTCAATTCTACCTTATTATCTGCAAGATAAATGGTTTGTATATTATCTGTGTTAACTAGAAACGAGCGATGAATTCGTAAGAATTGAGTGCCGCCAATCGTCTCTTCAATTTCTGATAGTTTTCCAAAGAACTCCAATGTTTCCTGTTCTGCATGCATGATAATTTTATGTTTGGAAGCAGATGTTTCAAAGAACATAATTTCCTTAATTGGAATATGATAGACACGATCTAATATTTTAATTTGATAATAAGGGTTGTAACTATCGTTTTCATTTGACAAGCGCTCCTGAATGCTTTCTAGACACACAGCGATACGTTCTTTGATTGTATCAAGATTACCCTTTACAATGTAATCCATCGCTTCAATACGATGCCGAAAGGTCTCAAATGACAACTCTTCATGAGAAGTTATGAAGATAATAAAACCTCTTGGATCAAGTTCACGAATTTTCTTAGCTAAGGTAAAACCAGTATAAGTATCATCATTTAAATCAACATCCAAGAAGTATATATTTGATACGTGATTACCAGCAATTTCATCCACAATTTTGGTTGGCTTATTTGTTGCAAGACCAATCTGCATATCCAGATTATTAATCGTTATATAGTTATCAATTGTTGTTTCAATAAAAGAGCACATTTTTGCCTCATCTTCACATATATATACAGATATCATCATATACCTCCTATTTCTGAATGGTTAGTTCTTGTATAAATAAATTATCACGAATCTTGGTACGAGTTATCACATTGCTATAAGCACCAATAATTTTCTTATAATTGAATAATCCAATTCCACGATCTTTGCCTTTACTGGAATATCCATATTCATAAATGTTTTTTAAATTTGTATCAACATTGCATAATACATTATTGATATTAATATAAATAGAATCACCTTCATCTAAAAAGATAATCGAAATTTTAGCGTTATCACTATTTATAGATTCTTCAATTGCATTATCTAATAGGATACCCAGAGAGCGAATCAAATCAATATTCGCTATAATTGCAGAGTGAATTGGATAAATTACCTCTAGTTTAAATGGAATCTTCATTTGAATCATCTGTGAACATTTCATTAAAAGTAAATTCTTAACCTCTGGTATTTTAATATTGTGAAGTGCTTTCAAACTTGAGTGATAATTTGAATTATTAGGCAAGCTAGTAATTGGTTTGCCAATAAATGCTTCAATTTTCTTAATTGTTGTATTATTTACTTCATTAGATAGATAGTTCAATAATGTTTGATAGTATTCGTGCATGGCAACAATTGAGTGTTTAGCAGTTGATGTCATTTCGAAATAGTATTGTTGAGAAAGCAATAAATCTTGTTGCAATTGTTCATTTTGTAAGTTGATAATGATGGTTGAAATCCCACAGATAAAAACAGGAATTAACAACAATAAAATAATGATAACAAAAATAACAAATTGAAATAGATTTTTTTCAATATTATGATACAACATCTGAGCTGTTACCATACCTAAAATACTACAGAAGAAAATAATAAAGAATCGATGGTATTGAAAGAAATTATGAAACGCTTTTTTTAGGTTTTCCTTTGTTAAGAAAGAACGAATAGGGTAAAGATTTACATTCAATTGTTTTGAATTATCATCCAAGTTAAAGGATTGCGATTTAGATAAAGCTTTTTCTACTATATCATGTAATTGTTCAGTATTTGTGTTTTTATATTCTAATAGAAAAGAAGTAATCAAGTTTTTAATATCATGTTTCAAGGAATATAATTCTATTTGCATTTCACTAAGCTCATTGATATGAAAGTTTTGTTGATCAACAATTGCTTTCTGTAATTCTAGTTTCCTTCGATTATTTTGCATGATAATCACAATGATGAAGATAATTGTAATTAATAGTAAGAATACAAATCCAATAATAAGATTTGCTTCAGCAGAAAGGGGAAGGATTGGATAAAAAACAAATATCATTTCATGCATATTCCACCCCCCTACACAAATAATCGTTGTGATAAGTTTCCTTTGTTTTGTTTTGAATAATAATTCTGTATGAGTTGAAAGCGAATATTTAGTAAAAATATGTGCTAATGCTAGTCCAAATAATGATGAGATAGAATGTATGATTATATTATAGTAGGATGCTGCAATTCCTTCTATTGGTATAGAAAAATGATTTATGATTAAAAGGCTTGAATAGGAAACCATAGTATGAAATGTATTCATACAATACAAAGTAAACCCAAGAGCAGAAAGAATTTTCCATGCATTGTGATAATAACGATATAAGATAATTGCTATAAAGATGAATTGGATCGAATAAGTGGCTAAGGCAAAGGTGAAAGGATATTTTACATAAAGAATGTCATATAAATCTGTCAAAAGAAAAATGTAGTTGAAAGCAATCTGTATAATTACAAACACAATCGTACTTAAAAACCATCCTTTTTTATGAAAGATAGGTGATAAAAGCTTCATTGTGCTATATATCCATGATGCGCCAAAGATTGCAGATATAAAGAATCCTTCTAGCCAAATATTCATTCTATTCCTCCTAAACTATGAATTAATTCTATCATAAATGTTTTTTGATTCCCATGTATGAATTAATTTGGTTCATCTAAATCATGGTTCTGAAGAAGAAATAATAGAAAATAAAATATTTAATATAAACTTAAATATAAAATAGTAAAAATTAGAAGTTAATGTAATCATTTAATAACGTTCATGCAAAATCATTTTTAAGAGGTTTAATAATCTAGCTATACTTATATGCTGTTTACGTAACCTCTTTTAGTTTGTGTTGTAGTATTAATGAACCTAATAGATACGAATATCAACTTATAAAAGAAGGCAAGGATATATTGTCTTGAATTAAACTTTGCACTTGTTATATTTATACAAATACATGAATATGAAAATCAGATGAAATGATAAGGAGAAAACAATGGAATATGAAATAACATTAGAAAAATTAAATGGAGATTTAATTACATTAAAAGATGAAAAAGAATTAGAAGATGCGATTAACAACTTAATGAATGAAGTAGTTGGAACTTGTATCACGATTGAGATTGAATCACCTTTTGATAAAATTATTATGCTTATGGTAGATTGTGTAGAAGTAAGAGAAAAGGGTATGTTTAAAAAGAATAAGGTAATAGATGCATACTATAGAATACATGCAGTAGCAGATATTGATGAAGATAGCGATTTGATTAACTATTATTACAAAACTAAATCTTGTTTAGAAGTTCAAAACATGTTTCTTGATTTTATGAATGGCAAAGGAATACCAACGGTATATAGCTGGGCAAAAGATGAAGATACAGATGTTAAACAAGTTTTTGAAATGTAGAAGGGTAAACAAATATGGATCAACGAAAAGAAATGCTTCAAAATGAAAGAATATGGGAAGTGATGAATGAACATGATGAAGCGTTGGTGAAAAAATTATATGCAGTAGAAAATACGAATGGGTTAAATGCAATAAGAAAAGTATTAACTTTTATTGGTGCAATTATTGTACTCATTCAATTTCAAAGAGGAATTCATGCGAATACAGGTATTACAAAAGGCATTATCGCATTAATTATATTAGTATTAGCAAATGTTGCTTTTAGGACGTATACAAAATTAAAGATAAAACATTTTGTAAAAGGTGAATTATTCGCTGCTAGAGGACTGTGTTTTAAAAAAGAAATGGAAGTTGAAAAAGAAGTTTATTACGAAGATGGAAAAAGTTGTATAAGAGAAATCATCCATTATAATGCTTTTTTTAAAATGAGTGATGGAAGCGAATATACACTTGATTTAAGTGACCCCTATTATAAAAGACTTTCAATAAATGATACTTTTGTATTTGTGAAACAGCACTCTAGAAAATCTAGTTTTGATTATTATTCACAAAAAGAAATGGATCAGTTGAATACAATAAAGAAGTAGTTATTGAGAAAAATAAAAACAATCTATAAATTGAAACCTTGTGATATCACTGTGACAAGTAAACGTTATGATTACTTGTCATTTTTTAATATTTATTGTGATATTAAGAATGTTATAATATAATTCAGTGATGATTGAATAGCACTTTAAATGATTTATTGGTAGATATTACAAATGAAAAAGGAGACTAAGTTGTGCTGACGAAGGATGAATTGAAAAAAATTGATAACCTAGAAAAAGAATCAAAACAATTACTTGTACATATTAAGGTTTTAATAGCTATGCGAATAATAGCATCAGTTTTCTTAATGCTTTTTTTAGTTTCTGCGTATTTATCAAATATAGATAAAATACCAAGTTATATCATGTTTATCTTTTTGAGTTTTGGAGTGATTGTGGCTATATTAAGTGGTATAAGATCAAAATATGGTGAATATGATGGAGAAAGCTTATTGGTCTTAAGAAGACGAATAAAATCAATAAAAAACGAAATTGATTTGATAAATAAATTTGCATCACAACATGATGATAATTAAATAAATGTGAATTTGTTGGATTAAAAAAGGAGAAAGTTATGGAAAAAATAAAGACTATTTTAAATTAGGAATTCATGCATCAAAGAAACATGCATATCTTCACTATACGCCAGGAACGTGGAAGGATTCATTAGACTTACTTGATCAAAAGCCTTTAGATGATACATCTATCCGACATTTATCAATGTTTTTAGAATTTGATTCAGAAGCTACAGAATTAGCAGATTTTAATTATTTTGAACAAGATAACCCTGTTATATCAAAAGCATTAACAGCTGTTTTAAAAAGTTTTAATTTAAAAGATGTACAATTCATTCCAGTAAGTATTCAAGATACAAAGGGTAAGGAACATGAAGGATTCAATATTATTAATGTATATAATAAATTCCCATATAATTATCATGAAATTATTAAAAAGATTCCTTTGGAAGAGCGTTTGGTATTTATTGAACAAGGAAATACACCAAGTATCCTATATCATCGAAGTGTAGTAGAAAAAATGTTAGAGCTAAATCCAACAGGTTTGCGAGTAATAGAGGTGTATGAATCATGGAATCCTGAGTTAGAATCAAAAGAGGAATACTTTGATAGATTATTTGCTGATGATGACGATTAGTAAGTATAAGATATGATTACTGTAGTTCAAAATAACTATCATATATAATACAAAAACACTACCTTTATAAGGGATGTGAAATACCTCATACCTTTGGAATGTTGTAGGGCCAGTTTCTATTAATACTGAAACTGTGTTATGATGTAACTACATAGAATAATGGAAATATGAATTTTAGACTATCGATATAGAAATATCAAAGAGACTGTAATTAAAGTGTTTTTGGGTACATAGAGTAACTTCATACACTTTAAAAAGTGAGATGATAGATCAATTAGGAGGTCTAAAATGAAAAAATATTTAAGTATAGTATTGATGATAACAATACTAGCATTAGTGGGGTGTTCCTCGGAGGAAGCGGCTAAAGTTATTACCGTAACAGATAATCAATTTGATTCGCAAAGTTACCATAATGCACTCGCAAAAATTGTTGTAGAAAATGGGTTTGATGGCTATGAGCTTGAAGTGTCCACTGGTTCATCTACTATGAATTGGCAGTCAATTATTTCAGGAGATATTGATTTAGACATTGAAAGTTGGACTGGTAATGTTGCTACATATGAAAAAGATAAAGAAAACGGAGACATTGTTGATATAGGTGTATTAGTACCTGATAGTCAGCAAGGTTTTTATGTTCCAAGATATGTAGTTGAAGGGGATAGTGAAAGAGGGATTAAAGCAGTAGCTCCCGAGTTAAAAACAGTAAAAGATTTAGAAAAATATCCTGATTTATTTGTAAATGATGAGAATCCTGATAAAGGAAGAATTTATGGTGGGATAGCAGGTTGGATGATTGATGAAACTTTGTATGCTAAATTTCTATATCATGGATTAGATGCACAATATGAGTACTTTCGTTTAGGTAGTGAGTCAACTTTATTTGCATCATTGGTAGCAGCATACAACAAAGGGGAACCATGGGTTGGTTATTGTTATGAACCAACATGGGTAGCTGGAAAATTGGATTTGATTCGTCTTACAGATGCTCCATATGACCCTGAAACATATCACAAAGGAGGCTCTGATTTCCCTTTACAAGAATTAAAGATTGTAAGTAACAAATCTTTTAAAGATGATTATCCTGAGTTGGTAGATTTCTTTAGTAATTATCAGACTGGTAGTGATATTGTAAATGAAGCACTGGCATACATGGATGACAAACAAGCAACTTATGAAGAGGCAGCTATATGGACGTTAAAAGAACATCCAGAACTATTGGATGCATGGTTAAATAAAGAACAAGCAGACAAAGTAAAAGAATATATAGGTAAAAAATAATGTCTCTCTTGGAAATCGCATCTTCATTTCCAGAAGAATGGAAGGTTAATATAGGAGATGCTGTGGATAATTTTATTAAATCTATCAGTATAAAATATCAGGCATTCTTTGATGCAATCAAAGCAGCAGGTATTTGGATTGTCAATTCTATCAATAGTATACTTATGATGATACCATGGTGGTTATTTATTATTTTAATTGTTGCATTAACATATTATGTAACTAAAAAAGTAAGAACATCATTATTATATGGGGGATTGATTACACTTATAGGTTTTTTTGGATTATGGTCACATATGATGGAAACGTTGAGCATTGTAATTACTTCAGTAGCAATATCATTATTATTAGGATTTCCATTAGGTGTCCTAATTGCATTAAGTAAGAAAGCAGAAAAAATTATAAGACCTATTTTAGATATGATGCAAACAATGCCAACCTTTGTCTATTTGGTTCCTGCAGTTATTTTATTTGGAGTAGGAAAGGTACCAGCAATTATGGCAACAACAATTTATTCTATTGTTCCTATGATTCGAATGACAAATCATGGAATATCACATGTGGATAAAGAAGTGATTGAAGCAGCAAGAGCTTTTGGTTCAACAACAATGCAAACCTTATTAAAGGTGCAGATACCACAATCATTATCGACTATCATGACAGGGATGAACCAGACATTGATGATGGCGATGTCTATGGTCGTTACATGTTCGCTAATTGGTGCAAATGGATTGGGAATGGAAATTCTTGTTGCCACAAATCGAACGGAAATGGGAAAAGCTTTATTGCCAGGACTTGCAATCGTTTTTCTTGCGATTATATTAGATCGGCTAACCCAAGGAATAGTGAAAAAGAGTGAGAAGATATATGAATAATCATGATATTATACGCGTAGAATCAATAAGTAAAGTTTTTAAAATGAATAAAACTGCACAAAAGTTAATTGATAAAAAAGAAAGCAAAGATATAATTTATGAAAAATCAGGAGCGATTGTCGCTTTACAGGATGTTAGTTTTAATGTAAAGCGAGGCGAGACCTTTTGTATAATTGGACTATCTGGTTCAGGGAAATCAACGCTTATACGTTGTCTTATTGAACTTGTAAAACCAACAAGTGGAAAAATTTATATGAATGATATTGATGTTTTATCTTTATCAAAAAAAGAATTGCTTGAATTTAGACGATAACAGGTATCGATGATATTTCAAAGTTTTGGTTTGATGTCCCATCGTGATGTTATTGGAAATGTAGCATATGGTCTTGAGGTAAAAGGTGTACCCAAAGAAGAACGTTTAGAAAAAGCGAAAGAAATGATTTCTATGGTTGGTTTAGATGGATTTGAGCATGAAAGAATTGCAAATTTATCAGGTGGAATGAAACAGCGAGTTGGAATTGCACGAGCACTTGCCAATAAGACAGAAATTCTTCTTATGGATGAGCCATTTTCAGCGTTAGATCCATTAGTAAGAAAAGAAATGCAATTTGAACTTTTAAAGATTCAAAAGAAACTAAATAAAACAATTGTTTTTATTACGCATGATATGGATGAAGCATTCAAATTAGGAGATCGTATAGCGATTATGCAAGATGGGAAGATTATTCAAATTGCAACGCCTGAAGAAATGTGTGAAAACCCAGCAAATGAATATGTAAGAAGTTTTATTGATAATACGGATAAAACAAAAATATTCAGTGCTAAAAATGTAATGATCAATCCAAACTGTGTGGCAAAATATAATGATTTTCCAATTATTGCTTTAAGAGAAATGAAGAATGCTCAAGTATCAAGTGCTTATGTGGTAGATGAACAAATGCATTTAAAGGGAATTATTACATTAGAAGATACGATAAGAGCAAAAAATGAGAATTTACAAATTGAAGATGTATTGATTGAAATATTTTCTGTATCATTAGATACATATATTACAGATTTGATTGATACAATGACAATATCTAAATATCCACTAGCAGTTATTGATGAAGAAAAGCAATTACAAGGAATTCTAACAAAAGTAAATGTTTTATCTTTATTAAAGTAGCTACTATTGTAAGAATAAAAAATTTATTATTAATAGATAAAGAGTATCAAATAAATAATGGTATCGATAAAGTAATTAACGTGTTATGATGAGTCTAGATAAGTAGTACTATTTGTAGTATATTAGGCAGATACTTCTTAATCTAGTTAGGAGGTATCTATGGAAACAGGTAAAGTACGATTTTTTAATGAAAAAAAAGGTTATGGATTTATTACTGCTAAAGAAAATGAAGAATTATTTTTTCATATCAGTGGTGTAAAAGACGGACTTATTTTGAATGAAAACGATGAAATTCAGTTTAATAGAGAGAGTGATACAAAAGGAGATCGCGCAGTAGATATAGAAAAAATATAGATTCATAAAATGCTTTATGCAAAGTAATTTTGTTTAGGAATAAAAGTTAGGTTATAAATACCTAATGAGTAATAAACCTAACCCAACATAAAGACACGATTCTATATATGTCTGTAAGATGAAAAAGATACTTATACTATAATTTTAATAGTATGAGTATCTTTTTATGTTTCTTAAGTGATTATATGCACTAATTCACATTAGTTTTAAAAGCATTAAGGTTAATCAATAAATCGAAATTGATCATCTTTTGATGGAATTGAATTGTATATTGTTGTCCATTTGTTATCTTGAAATATTTCATATTTTTCAAATAAACAAGGAATTCCTTTCGCTACCTTAATATTTGCACTATCCATTAATTGAAAATGTAGATGAGGACCTGTTGAGTTCCCAGAATGACCAACATTTCCAATAATATCCCCTTTTTTTACTTCATCATTTATGGACACATTAGTAGAATTTGTTTGAAGATGTGCGAATGCCATATATACTCCATTATCACATTTCATCATAATATAGTTACCAGCTATTTTACTATAATCATGAACATTTTCATTAAAGGAAGTTGAATGTTTAAGTGCAAGAATAGAATCAATGAGCCAGTGTACAATTTTCCGCTCAGGGATACCATCTTTAATATATACAATTTTTCCATCAGCAGGAGCATGTATCGGTTGTCCCCAACAGATACATTTTTTTAATGGAACACCAAATAGCAAATATCTTAGAAAACTAGCATGGTAAAATTTTCTGTGGTTTTGCCAGTCTACTTGCAAAAAATCAAAAGCATAACGCAATCCCATTCGATTAGTCCCATGGCTTGGAATTTTACTAGCAGGAGTGGTAGGGGAATACCATTCGCCTCTTAGAGGAAATTGAATTATTATTGGATTATACATCATAAGTATCACCAGTATTGCAGAAGATGGTACGCAAATCTTTAAAGTATAAAATAATCGAATCAATTAATTCATTAAAATCCAAATTAGCATATTCTGTGACTCTAAGAATTTCTAAGATTTGATTGGAAAAACCAAGTACATTAGATAATATAAGTTGTTTACATCTATCAACACTTAAATCTTTACGAAAATTAGTTTCACTTGTGTTTTCAAATATTTTTTGAAAACACAGTGGGTCATTGTTGCTTAATTGCTTTTGAATTACTGAATTTATATGCTTTGATTTTGTATTTACAGATAACTTATTGAAGTCAAAAATCCAAGGATGCTCTTTCATTAAATCAATTTGTAAGAGAAATGACTGTTGTAGTCTTTTGAAAATATCGGGTTCGTCAAACGTCATTTTTTCAAGGTATTCTGTGTTGATTTTATCTTTGCAATAGTCAATCAAATAAAGAAACAATGTTTCTTTATTTTGAATATAATGAAACATGAGTGCTTTTGATATGCCAGCATTTTTAGCAATTTCATTGGTTGAAGCATGATCGTATCCTTGGGTTGCAAATTCTTTTAATGCAGAATTTAAAATGAGTTGTTGTCGCTCTGTATCTAAGTTAGAGATATTCAAAATATCACTCCTTTGACCTATTAGGTTAATATCATCATAATACATTTTACCTAATAGGTCAATTCTTTGAAGTTGTTTTTTTATAAATTGAATAACATATAGATTTTATGTGTGTGGATTAAGCTTACACTTCTTTTCGGGTAATCATTTTCCCATTTAGATAATAGTATTTCCCTTTATGATGGCGATTTGAAAACGCCTTTTATTATTGATATAATTTAAGTAGTTCTTTGGAGGGGGAAAGTATGAAAGTAGTATCAAACTTAGAATTAGTATCAAGTCAAGTAACCACATTACAAAATAAAAAAGATATTGCTTGTGGTGCTAATAATAAACCAACATATAGTAATCAAATAAATATAACTTCTAAAAATCAATCAATATCATTAGATAATGATGTTTTTTCATTTCTAAATAGAATTGAAACATATCTTCAAAAAGACATAGAAAAATCCAGCAAGAAAGACAAACAAATTCATGCCAAGTTTGTTTGAAATAATTGAGTATGAATAGGAAAAAGGAAATATTATGAAAAAAATAATATCAATTATTCTAATATCCTTACTACTCTATGGTTGTGGCGGATATGTTATGAAATATGATGAGGAGCAAGTTAAGGAACAGTCATTAAAATATTTAGAAGGAAAATATGGGGGATCTTATGAATTTAGCAATAGTAGTAGCCCAGCTGGATCAAATTTTGTTCAAATTTCTTTTAAAGATTTAGATAGATCAGATGATGAAGGAACAATGTTCATAATTGTTATATGGTATGAAGATAGTGGTGTAATGAGTGATTATGAGGATTATATGCCCAAAACCATGGATTACGATGAGGATAAAGTAAAAAAAGAAGCATTGGAATACTTAGAGAATAAATATGATGAAGAATTTGAGTTTAGATGGTGTATGGCTCATCCTGACTATGTAGATGTAGTGTTTGATGTTGTTGATAAGACAAAGCAAAATACTGTGACAGTAAAATGGAGAGAAGATGGTGTAATGACTGATAATTTTAAGGAATAATGGAGTTGTTTGCTTTAATAAATGAGAGGAAAGCTTATGAGAAAAATATTATTAATGTTAATTGTTTCTACACTGCTGCTTGGCTGTGATGGTGGAGGTAGAATGGAGTATGATGAAGAACAAATGAAAAAAGAAACATTACAATATTTAGAAGAAAAATATGGTGGTAATTATGAATTTGAAAGTAGTGATAATCCAGGGGGTTCAATTTCTGTAGAAGCGACGTTCAAGGATTTAGATAATTCTAATGATAAAGAAACAGTACTTATAATTGTTACATGGGATAAGGAGAAGGGAGCAATAAGTGATTCTACGAGGCATATTGAAATAGGAATGGAATATGATGAAGAATTATTAAAGAAAGAAGCATTGGAATACTTAGAAAATAAATATGATGAAGAATTTGAATATGTGGGGTGTAAAAGTCATTCTGATTATGTGAATGTAGTGTTTGATGTTACTAGCAAAAAATACCAAAAAACGGTATTTGTTTCATGGCATGTAGATGGTAGCATGAATGATGATTTTGAAGAGTAGTGGGACCTTAAGTGAAAAACCATTATGTGCAGATGTAAGAAAACAGGTGGCTATAATTGTCTTTATGCAACTATGACTACCTGCTTTTATTGTTGTAATTAATGGTTGTTAATTCGTTAATTTCTTTACAAAATCATTTAGTGAATTTGAAGAAATTAAATCATTTGTTCGATTTGGATCACATAGTGTTTTAATAATACCATTATAAATTTTTACGAACTCTTTGCGATCTTTTTGCTGGACGGTAATCATTAATACCAAATGAATATTATTATCATCCCAGTGTACGGTTTGTTTGTTAACCATTACAGCAAACATTGTCTTTTTGGCATCTAATTCAATGGCATGAGGAATTGCAAAAGTGTTAAAGAAACAAGTAGAAGACAATGCTTCACGTTGTTTAACCGATTCAATAAAACCAGGGTTTGTTAAACCTATGGAAATGGCTTTTTGACCTAAAAATTCAATTGCTTTATTTTTATCAATTTCTTCATCAATGACAAAGAATAAGTCTTCGCTAAAGAAGGAACTTAATAAAGCTCTTTGTTTATTACGATCTTTATTTCTAATTAATGTATGAACCATTTCATTGATGTTTAAATGATCTTCTAATGTATAAAAAGGAGAAACCACTACGGTGTTAGAACGATTGCTAGAAAATTGTTTGGTTGTAAGTATTAAGTCATAGTTTTCTGATATATCAAGTGCTCCAACATTGTTAATTACTTTTTTAATATGGATTAAATCATTAAAGTTATCATTTATTTTTTTTATTAAATTGGTTTTTATTTTCATATATTCACTACTTATGATAATCGTTTGTAGTTTATTGTTTTGTTCTGTTTGATTTTCAATTAGAAAACCAATATGAATACTAATATATCCTATTTCTTCATCATTGATTTCAATATGAAAAGTAGTAGCTATTTGTTGGGCGATGGATACCGCAAAATCGTAGATAAATGGAGTATTTCGTTTTATGGTCTCCAAGATATCATTATTGACACTTTGCTTTGCATTTGCTCTTTTGATAAGAGCATCCACGTGTAAAGCGAAAGGATGTAAGAATTCTTTATAGTTGATCTCTAACAAGTAGTAGTTAAAAGTTGAGAAGAGAATATCGTCGATTTTTTGTAAGAATGTTTCATCTACATATATTGATTCCGTTGTTTCACTACCTGATAGTTGTGGCTTTATTTGTCCTGCGAGCAACATAGCAATATAGGAAATATCTTCTTCGGTTGGGTTGATATTCCAATGTGTCGCATAAGTAGAACAAATATCAGCAGCAATTTTATATTCTACAGTTGATTCTTCAACTGTTGTAATTATATTTTCTTCTATGTAGTCATCACTACGCATACGATATAAAGCGATTACGATATTGACTAAAAGGTTTTGCACACAATTGCTTTCGATATAATAATTATGTCGTAATACGGATTCGGTAATAATTATCTTAATTCTACCAGTGTTGATACCTTTGAAATAATCATCTAAGTTTTGAAGTTCTTCAAATGAAAAATCAGTTTCTTCTTTAATTAACATATTAATAAGTTTACGTTTTGCCATCTCACTTCCTTCAATCCATACATGATTACGACTACGCTTAAGCTTCAAGTCATATTTTTGAAGAAGTGGTTTTATTTGTCGTAGACGTTTTTCTAAGGTGGATGTACTTATATAAAAGAAATCCGCTAAATCATCAAGTGATAAACGATCATTAAAGATTAGTTTTCGTAATAAAGAGTGAGAATCATTTAAGGTTCTTTCTTTAAATGGCTTTAATATGTTTCGCATATCATCGTGTAGTAAATATCCACGATTTGTCGATTCAATCAAAGGTAAAATTCTATTGATATTTACAATTTCACTTTGTACCGTTCGCAAAGAAAAATCCAAAGTAGAAGCAATGCTTTTACCTGGAATGTATTGTTTTTGTTGAGAAATCAAATTGATAATTGCTCGTTGCCGATCACTGAATCTATTCATATGTTACCTCACTTACATTATAGCAAAAGTAATCACACAAGTAAGTTAACTTTTGCGGTGTACACCGCAAAAATAAAATTGATTGGATATAAAAGCTCAACTATGATGAAGGTGTAAAGGTGGTGATCAGATGGACAAAGCGAACATGCAGACGATGGCATTTCAACTTATAGGACATGCAGGAGATGCTTTTGATGCCTTCTATCGAGCAATTGATAGTGCTAGGGGAGGTAATATTGAGGAAGCAAATAAAATCATGAAGGAAGGACAAGCGAGCCTTTCATTGGCACATCAAAGTCAAACAAATCTTCTTACAAGTGAAGCTAAGGGAGAGAATATTGAGTTTAGTGTAATTATGATACATGCACAAGATCATTTAATGACAACCATAATGTTTGAACGTGTTGCTAGAGAGTTTATTACGCTTTATGCAGAAAGAGAGGATACGTAATGAGTAAGTTTTTATGGGGAAGTGCTACGGCAGCATATCAATGCGAAGGAGCATGGAATGAAGATGGAAAGGGTTTGTCAAATTGGGATGACTTTGTTCATAGTGAACGAAATAATGTAAATCCTGTTACTGGAGATGTAGCAAGTGATTTTTATCACCGTTATGAAGAAGATATCAAGATGATGGCTGATGGAGGCCAAAATGCTTTTCGTTTTTCAATTTCTTGGGTTCGTATCTTTCCAAATGGAACAGGTGAGGTAAATCAAAAAGGAATTGATTTTTATAATCGTGTAATTGATTGTTGTTTAAAATACGAGATTGAGCCACTTGTTACTTTATATCATTATGATTTACCACTAGGTATATACAATGATGGAGGATGGTTAAATAGAAATGTCGTTGATGCCTTTGTAGCATATGCCAAAGTATGTTTTGATGCTTTTGGTGATCGAGTAAAATATTGGATGACAATTAACGAACCTAGTTATGAAACTTTATGTTGTTATGGGTTTGGAAACTATCCGCCAAATGATAAAAATTTAAGTCATCGTTTTCAAGCAATCTACCATCAATTACTAGCAAGTGCGAAAGCTGTAATTGAATATAAAAAGACACAGGATGGCATGATTGGACTTGTTAATGATGCATATCCAATTGAATCTTTAGATTCTTCACCAGCTTATGATGAAGCAATTCAAAATGCGGATTGGTTCTATAATACAAGTGTTAATGATTTAGCAATTAAAGGAGAGTTTCCAAAAGGGTTTGTAGAAAAACTTAAAACTAGTGGCTTTGAAACAGACTATATCAAGGAGCAAGATTTACCAATTTTCAAAGCAGGTGTCATCGATTATCTAGGTCTAAATGCTTATTTTAGATACTTGGTAAAACCATATGAAACAGGTGGCACAAGATTAAATACAAATAATAAAGGGGATGGGAAAAAAGAAGTCATGCAAGTTGAAGGATGGTTCACAATTGATGAAGATCCAACAACTGAAAAGAATCCATGGGGAATGGAAGTATATCCAAAAACCATGTATGATTTGCTATTAGATTTGAAAAGGCAATATCCAAATACACCAATTATCATTACTGAAAATGGAGTGGGATATTATGATGATTTTAAAGATAACACAGTAAAAGATGATTATCGTATCGATTATCTTAAAGGTTTTATTGAATGGATGAATAAAGCACAAGCGGAGGGGTGTGATGTTAGAGGGTATTTAGTATGGTCAACAATGGATTTATATAGTTGGATTAATGGGTATAAGAAACGTTATGGTTTAGTTTATGTAGACTATGAAGATAATAATAAACGTTATCCAAAAGAAAGTTATTATTGGTATCGAGATTTTATTAAAAATAGGGGGAATAATTAACTATGGAAAAACTAACTAATTTTATTGAAAAACATATTGCACCAGTAGCAAATAAACTTGCTCGTAATAAATATGTTCAAGCTATTCAAAGTGCATTTTTAACTTTAATCCCATTTATGACAATTGGATCTTTTGCACTTATCATTATTTCACCTCCTGTAGATTTCACAACCATGGATGCTGGAATCTTAAGAAGTTTTATGGAGGGATGGCAAAATGTTGCTAATTTCTGTGATCCTGCATTAAGTGCAGTATTTATGGGAACAATAGGAAGTATTTCATTATTTACAGCATTGGGATTAGCTTATAATTTGTCAAAACAATATAAAATGGATAGTTTCTTACCAACGATTTTAGCTGGAGGAACCTTCATTATTGTAAATGCAATCGATCGTGATTGGGCATTCAATGCTACTTATTTTGAAGGTGTTGGTTTATTTGGTGCAATTGTAATTTCTGCACTAACGGTAGAAATGTATCGGTTCTTAACGAATAAGAAAATAGGAGCAATTGAACTTACTGGAAATGGCGTTCCACCAGCATTGACAGAATCATTTAAATCGTTAGTACCAGCTGCTATTATTACAGTCTTTATGGGAACGTTAAGCGCGCTTGTAATTCATTTTACAGGAGATATGTTTCCAGCATTAATTGGAAAAATGATGGGACCGATTGTAGGTTTGGTAGACAATGTTTGGGGTGTGATGATTTTAGCTCTAATTGTAATGGTATTTTGGTGGTTTGGTATTCACGATACGGTTATTACAGGACCATTATCACCATTACTTTATTCAAACCTAACAGCCAATATGACAGCTTATGCAGCAGGAACAGCAGCGGTTGCATTACCTTTTGTTTTAACCGAGCCATTCTGGTTTACCTTTATGGCAATTGGAGGAAGTGGAGCAACCTTTGGATTAGCAATCCTATGTTTTCGTTCTAAATCAAAACAGATTAGAACGGTTGGAAAGCTTGCTATTGTACCAGCTTTCTTCAATATTAATGAACCACTCATTTTTGGATTGCCATTAATGTTTAATCCAACGATGTTTGTACCCTTTGCACTTGTTATGCCATTAAATGGAGTGATTACTTATATTTTAATGAACTTAGGTATTGTTGGTAGTACTTTTGCGAATCCAAGTTGGAATATGTTTAGTCCGATTGGAGCATTGATTTCAACGTTAGATATCAAAGCTGTAATTTTGGTACTTGCATTAATTGTAATTGATATGCTAATATATTTACCATTCTTTAAGGTGTATGAGAAACAAAAAATAGCGGAAGAGAAATTAAACTCAGGAAAGGAGGCATAATGAAAATTTTACTAATTTGCAATGCGGGTATGAGTACAGGTATTTTGCAAATGAAATTAGAAGAGGAAGCACAAAAGCTTCATCTAGATGCAGAAGTATTAGCGATTCCCATGAGTGAAATCGATGATCATATAAAAGACAGTGATGCAGTATTGTTAGGACCACAGATTCGTTTTGCATATAATGATGTAAGAAAGATGGTCAGTGAAGATAAGCCAGTCATGGTGATTGCAGCGCAAGACTTTGGAATTATGAATGCCGAAAAGATTATGAATGATTTAGTGGAAGAACTAAATAAATAAAGAGATGATGACAAAAAAGAGACTTATGATAGTCTCTTTTTGAGTATAAGTTAATTCTAAATTAATAGATAATCCTACATATTATTTTTTAATCCCTTTTCAAAATCTTCATAGGTTATCTTTCCAAAAGCTAATTCCATACTTTTTATAAACATCTTTTCTGTATTCGTATACTCTTTTTTATGAATGCTAGCAATTAATTCTGGTTCCTTTTTTAGTGGTTCAAAAACATGTTCTTTTTTGGAAAAAGCTTCATAGTAACGCAACCCAAATTTTCTTTGTGAAATAGCATCGATATGGATACCATCAGGATTACAAGTTAATTCTTTTGCTATTATAAAATAACAATGTTTTTGCGTAGTAGCAAAGCTTTCTAATTCTTGGTTAATATAATTATATTCTTCAGCGGATTTTCCAAATCCTGCTTTTCCTAAATAATCACCTAATCCACCAATGAGAACAGGTATTGTAGGAACATCCAATTCCTTTCTAAGTGTTTCAATGATTTTTAGAAGTTTTGGATAGTATCCTTTGTAGTTGCCATGATAACTATCACTTTCTCCTTGATGCCATAGAATACCTGTTAATTCACTATGTTCCATAGCGAATTTAGCTTCACTTATCGCATGTTTGAAAAGGGGACCATCAACATCCCATTCATCAATGGAACTACCGCCTTCTGCACAAGGAATCAAGTCAATAGTATCATCTGGATGGTCATTTATCCAAGCTACCGCAAAAGATGCAGCCAGTCCAACACCAGCAACAGGACGATCGTAATTGATGGGTTCAACCATCATTTGCCATCTACCATTGCGTAACATTTTTATATTTTCATAATAAATTTGCTCTACCTCATGGATAAAACCTCTACCAGCCATATTTGACTGTCCTAACATTAGAAATGATTTCATCATTTCACATCCTCTCTATTCATTTTTTGTTTCATCAATATAATTAAAACAATTTTTTGCCATCTAAAATATTTATGTTTAATGTTTTTGCTAACGTAGTTTGTTTAAAGGGGTTTATTTTCTCAACAACCCCATCACGTTTGAAAAAGGTTCCTGTACTTTTAAACCAAAAAGTAACGTTTGCTTTTACACATTGTTCACGAATACTAAGAATCCAATCATAATTGCATTCTCTTGCTTCTTTGCCGCTTTCTCCACTTACTGTAACATGATCAACACCATCAAGATAAGGAGTTAGATCAATTGCTTCTAACATTGGCGAACAAGATATGAATTTTCTTTTCATAGGATAAGAAAGAAAGAGTGGTAATCGGTAATCGGCGATAGCCTGCGTTTCAACTGTACAACCTATATTCACGTTGTCATATCCATCTTCCCAATCATCAGGAAGTGATTCCATAAAGCGATCAATTCGTTTCGTTAGAATCAAAAAATCAATATCTTGTCGTTGCTTTATCATTGCCCATACTTCTTTACGCCATTCATCAGCTTCCGGAAGAAAAAAATCAGTGGCAAAGCAGGTTGCTAAGATTTTATCACCTTTAATATTGTATTCACCATTGGCTTTTTTTCTTATTGGCCAATCAAACTTATCGGTTTTTGTGATCGTATTTTGTCCATATCGTTTGGCATGAGGTCCATAAAAATAACAATGCGAACAACCATCACTTATCATATAACATCCACTCCATGGTTCCCAGTTCATCGTTTATCTCCTTTTATAATTTTTAGTGATTTCATTATACCAAAAATGTATATATGGATAAACAAGGAATCAAAAGTTTGCCTCTTTTATAAAAATCTATTTTATAGAAATGAATTTGCTGTTTCTACTAATAACTTTATTGTATTTTGTATATCGTATGTTGTTGTTTGAGGGTTTATTGTACAAACTCGTAATACGGTTTTACCATCTAGTTGAGTAGTTAAAATTCCTTCACCAAGCTCTACTAATTTCTTTGATATAGCTTTATTAAGCACATCAAGTTGTTGGTTTGAAATACCTTGTGGTGCAAAGCGAAAATTTACAATTGCCAATTTTGCTGTTGATATAATTTCCCAATAATCATATTTGCTTATTTCTTGTTCCATGTATTCTGCTAATTGAATGTTATGTTCAATGCCTTCTTCGATTTTTTTGATACCAAGAACTTGTAAAGTAATCCATAATTTTAAACTTCTTGCAGGTCTGGTTAATTCAGGTCCAAAATCCCAATAGTTAATTTGTTCATCATTCACTTTCGCATCCTTTAAATATTCTGGATGAGTTGCGAACGTATCTAGTAAATAATCTTTATTCTTAACTAGTAGGGCACTGCAACTGTAGGTCTGCATAAGCCACTTATGGGCATCCCAACTAATACTATCACAACGTGATATACCATCTAATATATGACGATATTTTGAAGAAACTAAAGCCGTAGCTCCATAAGCACCATCGACATGCATCCATAGACTATATTTATCACATATATCAGCAATTGCATGTAAAGGATCAACACTCCCTGTATTGGTTGTACCAGAGGTAGCGATGATGGCAAAAGGAATGAATCCTTTTTTTATATCTGCATGAATTGCTTCTTCTAATGAAGAAGTTATTAATTCATATTTTTCATTTGTAGGAATTTTACGTATTTGATCTTCTCTAAACCCAATGATTTTTAATCCTTTGGCAACTGATGAATGTGTTTGATCAGAGACATAGGCAATACCCTTGGGGTACTCATCTTCACGAAGTTTCACATTTCTTGCTGCTACTAACGCGGTTAGATTTGCCATTGAACCGCCAGAGACAAATAAGCCTCCTGCACTATCTGGATAGCCTGCGAGTGAACACATCCATTTGATTAACTTTCTTTCAATACAACTAGCACTAGAGCTTTGTAACCAACTCCCAGCATGTGGGTTAAAGGCACTCGTCATAATATCACCAGTCCAAGATAACAGGGAAGTAGGACTAGGGATAAAGGCAAAGCATTTAGGATGTTGCATGTATGCTTGGTTTGCATATACTAGTGTTTGCATTTCCTTTAGCACTTCATCAACATTTCTACCTTCATCAGCAAAAGGAATCTTTTCAAGTTGTGATAATTTTTCATTATCGATGGGTGGGAAGACTTTTTGTGAATTTATATTTTCATGAAACGTCTGATAGTCATTAATAAATTCTAGAATATTTTGAAAAATAATTTCATTGTTCATAAATATATCTCCTTTTTCTAATTGAAGTAACTTCATGAATAGTTTATCATTAGATTATAAATTAGTTAAATTTATAGAATTTATGATATTGATTAAAAATTATAATGAAAGAGGTGTATGATGGAAATAAGAAATATGAAAGCCTTTTTAAATGTGGCAGAACTACAGAGCTTCACAAAAGCTGCTGAACTATCAGGATACTCTCAATCAGCGATAACAGTTCAGATTAAGCAATTAGAAAAGGAATTGGGTGTACAGTTGTTTGAACGAATAGGAAAGCAAGTAAAGCTTACAAACTATGGTGAAACCTTTCTTCAACAAGCCATAGTTATTTTAAAAGAGATTGAAATAGCAAAAGAAATTGTTCATACAAATGAAGCACCAGCAGGGAACCTTGATATCGGTGTAATCGAATCCTTATCTACAAGTGTATTACCCGATATTTTAATTGAATTCCAACAAAAATATCCACATGTTTCAACAACTATTAAAACAGGGCTTAACTCAGAAATGTATGAAATGATTAAAAATAATCAAATCGATTTAATATATTTCTTAGATGAAAAATTAAATTTTCCTAAATGGATAAAAGTATTAGAAAAAGAAGAACCTATTGTGTTTGTTACTTCTTCAAAAAATCCCTTTTTAAATCATAAAGATATAACCTTACAGATGGTTTTAGAAGAACCTTTGATCTTAAGTGAAAAAGGACTGAGTTATCGTTACGACCTAGAACAATATCTTGCTTCTAAGAATATGGAATTACATCCTGTATTGGAGATAGGAAATACAGATGTAATTTTGAAGTTAATATTAAATAATTATGGTATTTCTTTTTTACCTTACTATGTAGTACAAGAACTTGTAGAACAAGGAGAGTTGACTATTTTAGATATCAAAGAAGTAAATGTTACCATGTGGAGTCAGGTAGTCTATCATAAAAATAAACTATTAACCCCACAAATGAAAGCTTTTATTGATATGTTGAAAGAACATACGAAATATAATGAATGATGTGTAGGTATAATTATAACTCAAAAGTAAAGTTTCCTTTACTTTTAAAAAAATATGTGGTATTCTACTAATGTAAAGGAACATTTACATTAGTGAGGTGATTAGAATGCTTTTTTCAAAAAAGAAAGATGAAATGCAAAATGTTATTGATTATAAAGTATCAGATTTAACCATGAAAATACTTTTCTTATTCTTGGTTCTTCGTTATGCTTATGTATTTATAAGCGATCAAGTAGAAAGCTTAACGCTAATTGATTGGATTTATTATGAGATAATCATTACAACAAGTTTAGTAGGAAGACTATATTATGAAAATAAAATGACAACTTATCATGATAAAGTCATAGGCTTTAATTTACAGACATTATTTTATGTGATATTTATTGTAATGGGATTTCTCAATATATTTTTACACATGTAGGCGTATATGGAAAACAAATTGAAGGAACTACGTCATGAGCATCATCTTCGTCAAGATGATTTAGCCAAAAAATTAAATGTTAGTCGACAGACTATTATTGCTATTGAAATAGGGAAGTATAACCCATCATTGGAATTAGCCTTTGAAATAGCTGCTTTCTTTGATAAGAAAATAGAAGATATATTTCTATATAGTAGTGATACAAAAAGGTAACTTATAATTTCATTTTATGTGCTTAAATTGAATCATATATAAGTATGATGAAGAAAAAACAATCAGGTAATTTTTCTGGTTGTTTTTTTGAAAATTATATGTTGTGTAGAAGACTAAATAGACACTCAAAGAATTCATCATATGTCTTGCAATTTATTAATTTATCTACATTATTTTTTTGTGCTAATAGCTTTGTTAGGTTGTTTAGTATATTTCTGAAATCATAACGATCACTATATTCAATAGAAAGAGAAAAAATCAGTTTCACTTTTTCTCCATCCCAATCAATACCAAATGGGTTTATCCAAACATAGATTCCAGTTTTTTTCGCATCTAAGCGTATCGTATGAGGAAGAGCGACACTCCCAAAACAAGTCTTGGACATTTCTTCACGTTCGATTACTTTTGCTTCATAATCACTATTAACATAGCTTAGTGCATAAAGTTCACGAGATATGCAATGGATTACTTCTTTATAATTATCAATTCTTGTATCTATTTTAAATAGGTTTTCTGAGAAAATTTCACGTAAGCGGTTTTTGAATTCATTTACTTCTTTACTCTCATTCATTTCATTGATTGAATTGGTTAATATGGTTATATCTTTATTGGTAAGAAATGGTGTTATTTGTATGTAAGGAATAGCTTTGTTAGTAATGGATGTTGTCGTAATCAGCAAATCAAAATCTGTTAGTTTCTCAAGTGCTTTTTCAGTATGTATAACACCTAGAATAATGCATTCTTGTGCAAATATCTTTTTAATGCGATTTGCTACTTCGAAGGACAATCCATTATATTCAGGAAAGAAAAGATAACACTTTATTTTATCTTCATAATTCTTCTTGTTTTCAATTTCTCCACCGATATGCATAGTGATAAAGGCAATTTCACCTTCGGATAGTTTTACATTAAATGCTTCTTGAATTCTTTTTGATATTAATACACCCACTTCATAAATCATAGGGCAACTTGTCTTTATATTTTGCAAGAGCGGATTGCGATTACTATATTTCATTTTACAACGAAGAATAAGATTATTGATATGCAGAGTTAGACGCACAAAAAACATTTCATCATTTAACTCAATATTAAAATAATCATCGATTTCCTGTATTACATTTTTGGTAAATTCAATATATTGATTGTCAATAATTTGGTGAAGATCTTTAAGATTTATTTCTTGAGGATTAAATCTTGTAGCTCGCACTAATAATAGAATAGATAATTGATCTATTTCATTACTATCTAAAGTTATCTTTAATAATTTTGTGATAGAAGCACTAATCTTTAAGGCAATTTCTTTATAGTCATTTGGAATGTTTGTATCATTGTTTATTGGGATTGATGGGAAGCCTGAATGCAAACGATCTACAGCAATTATAATATGGAGCATTAAGTTCATAAAGGCATAATCGTTAATAAAATATTTAGCGTTTTCAAGGATGGTAGATATTTCTTTTGAAAGGGCGTATATTTCAAAGTTAGGAAAAGCGGCTTCTAATGTTGAAATATCCATAAAATGATCACTGCTTTCAGAATACAAAATACTACTTACCATTTTGCGTTTATCAATCTCTTTACCTTCAATCCAAAATTTATTTTGTTCAATTTTTAAAGAAATTCTATTTTTAGTAAAGGCTCTTTTTGCTTTTTGTAAATCTAACCTTATGGTTGATTCACTGACATATAACTCTTCACCAATATCCAATATATCAAAGGGACTATTTTTATCTGAATAATGAGTAGCTAAAAGGATAATGAGATATTTAATTCTTTCCTCAGGAGTTGAAGGTATATCATTTTGTTCCTTACTCTTTTCATTTGTAAAATTGCTTTCCAATAAACGAAAACCTTGTGAAGAAGATGCAAGACGAATATCACCTTGTTCTTTTAAGCGATTCAAATAATTGTGAATAGAACGTACAGAAACATTTAGTTCCGCTGCTAAAGATTTGGCAGTTTTCCACTTCTTTGACCTATGAAGGATATCAATTAAATCTTTCTCTTTTTGGTGCATATATACACCCCCTGTAATTTTATTATAACAAAGTTACTAGGTAAGGATAATTAATAATTTGCACACCCCATATGCAAATTATTAATTGTTTATCTAGCAAATAAAATTCATAATGTAAGTGTCACAAGTGATACTTATTTGAAAGGAGAATTGATATGGCAGAAAAATTTATATTATTAGCATGTGGAAGTGGAGCTTCTAGTGGTTTTATGGCAAATAGCATTCGTAAAGCTGCCAAAGCTAAAGGCTTGGACTATGCTGTAGAAGCAGTTAGTGAAGCTGAACTAGAAGATTATTGGGATAAAGTTGATTGTGTTCTCTTAGGTCCACATTTAGCTTATATACAAAAAGAATATGAGAAGCAAGGGAAACCTTTTAATGTTCCAGTAGCATGTATTTCACAAATAGCATATGGATCGTTGAATGGGGAAATGGCATTACAAAATGCTTTGGATTTAATGGCGAAAGGAGTACATGATGACTAAGTTTATAGATGTTTTAAATGAAAAGCTAGTTCCTATAATGAATAAGGTTACAAACAATATTTATATACAAGCATTACAAGCTGCAATCACACAAGCATTACCAATGATTTTTGTTGGTTCTTTAGCTTCAATTATAATGTCGCTTTTATCGCTTTTTCCAAATTTGGAAGTACCAGATTTAAGTCCTTTAAATACTTTCAGTTTCGGGTTATTTGCAGTCTTTATTTCCTTTCTAACACCATATAATGTATTGGAAAAGAAAAAGATGAGTAGAACGAAAGTATTAGCAGGATTAACTGGAATCAGTTTGTTTTTTATGTTTATTAGAATTGACTTCAGTGGTGATCCAGCAACAATAACCTTTGGTCGGCTTGGTGCTGAAGGTATGTTGTGTGCAATTATAAGTGGCTTATTTGTAGCTGTTATAATGAAATCATTTTATAAATTTAGTTTATTCAAAGAAGGTTCATCAATACCTGATTTTGTACGAAATTGGTTTAATAATGTTATACCAATATTCTTAGTTTTATTTACAGGGTTTTTGTTGATCTATATTTTCAATTTAGACATCTTTGAATTAATTGTTCAATTGTTCTCACCAATGTTGAATATTGGACAATCTTTTGCAGGATTTGTACTATTGAATTTTGTATGTGTTATTTTCTATTCTTTTGGAGTAAGTCCATGGGTATTAGTTCCTATTATTTATGGAATCATGTTGCCTGGTATAGCAGAAAACGCAGAATTGGTAGCCAAAGGTTTGGAGCCTATTAATATTAACACACAAGAAACAGTATATTTTGGATGGGTTGCATTAGGAGGATTAGGGACTACATTGCCTCTTAATATCATGATGTTATTTTCCAAAGCAAAAGGAATAAAAGCGATTGGAAAAGCTTGCATTTTCCCATCATTATTAAATATTAATGAACCGATTGTGTTTGGAGCACCAATCGTATTTAATCCATTCTTAATGATACCTATGTGGATTGTTTCTATAGTAGTACCAGCCATTACTTATGTGGTATTATCGATGGGACTTGTAGCAATTCCAAGTGAAGCATTCTTTGTTATGGGAGTTCCTTTAGGTGTGTCTACATGGCTAATTTCACCATCCATTGCAAGTATTGTTTTACTGGTAGTTATCTTTATTGTTTCGTATGCGATTTATTTTCCATTCTTTAAAGTTTATGAAAATCAAAAATTGAAAGAGGAAAGGTCAAGCTTAGAAAATGAAAGTGTCTAAAGAGGAACTTATGGAATTGAGCATGGAAATAATATTACATGCTGGAGATGCTAAAAGGCTTATTTATGAAGCATTGGATAAAGCTGCGCAAACCGATTTTACAGCAGCGAATATCTTGCTTAATAGTGCACATGAAAAGATAAAAGAAGCTCATGCATGTCAAACAAAGACGATTCAAAAAGAGGCGAATGGAGCAGAGTTTAAATATAGTGTATTGTTCTCACATGCACAAGATACCATGATGACAATATTTTCAGAATATAATATGACTTTGAAAATGATAACAATTTTAAAAGATAATGATCAAAAAATAAAGAAATTGGAGGCGTTAATAAATGAAAGCAGTAAAGGGATTTCCGAATAATTTTTTATGGGGTGGTGCAGTAGCAGCAAACCAATGTGAAGGAGCATGGAATGTAGGAGGGAAAGGATTAATATTAGCAGATTCAGAGTATAATGAACATAATGAAAATATTGGCTTCAGTACCGAAGATAAAAGTCTTAGATTTATAGAAGAAGCACTTTCAAAAACAAATGTTCATTTTCCAAAAAGAAGTGGAATTGATTTTTATCACACTTATAAGCAAGACTTAAAATTGATGAATGAATGTGGATTAAAAGCGTTTAGAACTTCAATTGATTGGGCTCGTATATTTCCAAATGGGGATGATGAAGAACCAAATATGGAAGGGGTTAAATTTTATGATAATTTAATTAATGAAATTGTTGCTCAAAATATGGAACCCGTTATTACATTATCCCATTATGAGCTTCCCCTTGAATTGATAAAAAAATATGGTGGATGGAACCATCACAAATTTAATGAAGCATTTATAAAATATGCGAAATTTGTTGTAGATCGCTATCATGATCGAGTAAAATATTGGATTGTTATAAATCAGATGAATATGGCAGAGATGTATATGTTTACATCACTAGGAATAGCTACCGAAGGCGGAAAGTTATCTTTAAGTGACTATTATCAAGCGATTCATAATCAGTTTGTTGCAGGTGCTGAAATCAAGCGACATAGTGCTAAATATAAAGATTGTAATATTGGAATTATGCTAGCAGATTTTACTTGTTATCCAAAAACATCACATCCAGAAGATGTTATTACAGCAATGAAGAAAAATCGAATGAATAACTATTTTTATACAGATGTAGCACTTAGAGGAGAATATCCTAAATATAGTTTGCGGTATTTTGAAGATGAAGACATTCATTTTGAAGTATCTAAAGATGAATTACAATTATTAAAAGAAAATACGTTAGATTTCTTAGCTTTTTCATTATATTTCTCTATTTGTGCGGATCGAACATGTAAAATTCCAATTGATAGTTTTGTTGAAAATGATTTAGTAAGTGAAACAACGGCTTGGGGATGGAATTTAGACTATAAGGTCATGTATAATAGTTTATCTCAATACTATGATCGTTATCAAAAACCATTGTTTATCGTTGAAAATGGAATTGGATATAATGATGTTGTAGAGGATGGGAAAATCCATGATGATTATCGAATAGAGTATTTATCAAAATCAATTGCCAATATTCGAGATGCAATTAGAGATGGCGTAGAAGTGATTGGTTATACGATGTGGTCACCAATTGATATTGTTTCTGCTTCAAGTCACCAGATGAGTAAACGTTATGGATTAATATATGTAGATATTGATGATTATGGAGAAGGTACAGGGGAAAGAATAAGAAAAGATTCTTTCTATTGGTATCAGAAAGTAATTAAGACAAATGGAGAGAATCTTGATTAGTATAAAGATTTAGTAAATGAAGACATATAAGAAAGGCAATTGATCTATACGATGAACTGCCTTTTTTATGATAATAAAAATTTCCATATTAAAAGTGGAATATAAAATGATAGTTCCGTTAATAACATGGGTGGACATTAAAAGATAATAACATAAATCATATCAATATCATTGGTTGTTCGCATGTCTAAGCCCATGATCGATGAGAGAAGACAACCACCTTTAATAACGAAATTTTCTTTATATTTTGAAAAAGATAATCTTTCTAAAAAACGTTCAAACATAAAATTTTGTAAAACTTGCTGAGTTGTTAAATTGGTAGCTTTAGAATACTGTTTTGCCTTTGCTTTCAATGATTCTACATTTTTAATTATATAAACACCTCCATTATTGTACGCACCTTTTTTTCACAATTCAAAAGTTTAGAATATTCAATTAATTTTAAGATATCAATTTGTTTTTCTAAAAACATTTCTCTAATAAATTTATTAGCTTGTTCTTTATCAGTTCCATGATTTTTATTTTTTATCAAATCACATATAATTCTTTCATTATTATAAGTGACAACTTCAAAACCAAAAGGTGTCTTAACTTTTATACAACCAAGTTTCAAATCTTCCTTTTTAACATAATGAATTTTAATATTTTTTGGCAGACGATGTCCGTTAAAACCACTATATACTGTAATATCTATATTGATTGGAGTTCTTTCAGTTTTATTAAGTAAATACATAGCTGTATTATATGAAAAAATGATAGAAGGATTCTTCTTTTGGAGAATATAGAATTCATCTTCAAATACATCAGTTCTAATATAGATTCCTTTTTTATAACGTTCTATAATACCTTCAGAAATAAGCTTATTTATGTAATATTTTTCAATATTATTTGTTTTAAATTCCTTACTTGTAATAATTCCGCTACTTTGCGAAATGTATGATTTAACTTCACTGATATTTTTCATTGAATCACTCATTTCCTGTTTGTGCTTAAATTGTATCATAAATAAGCACAAAAGGAAAATCGGAAGTCATAGTGTTTAAATAGTATTTTTAATCATGACTACTAATGTCAAGTTTAGTATAATGGATGAGAGGTGGTATGCATGAAAGAAAATCGATATTTTCAAATGATTTATCTCTTATTAGAAAAAGGTAAAATGACAGCACCAGAGCTTGCTGCGCATTTTGAAGTGTCAGTGAGAACGATTTATCGTGATATTGATATTTTAAGTTCAGCTGGTATCCCTGTATACGCTACCCAAGGTAAGGGTGGGGGAATCTTTATTCAGGATAATTTTGTACTTAATAAATCAATTCTAAGTGAGGAAGAACAGCAACAAATTCTAATGGCCTTACAAGGTACTAAAGTGATGGAAGAAGAAAATACGAATCAACTTTTGTCAAAGCTCAGTGGAGTATTTCAAAAGCAAAATACAAATTGGTTTGAATTTGATTTTTCAGGATGGACAAAAACAAGTGCTAGGAAAGAGACTTTTCAAACATTACAAGAAGCTATTTTTAAACGTAGAAAAGTATTTTTTCAATACTATAACAGTAATGGAGATGCTATTGAAAGAATCGTAGAACCGCTTAAAATTGTCTTTAAATCCTATGATTGGTATGTATATGGATTTTGCACAATGAGACAAGATTATCGCTTCTTTAAGTTAATACGTATCAAAGATTTGAAAATGATGGAGGACGAATATGAGCGGACAATACCTGCAGAAATTTTCAAACGATCAGCGGAATTTGAAATGGATATGATAAAAGTGAAGCTTTTGTTTGATAAAAGTGTCTTAGTTAAAGTATACGAAGAATTTGATGATGAGGTAGTAAAAAACGAAGATGGTAATTTAATCGTGCATACACAAATGCCTAATAATGAGTTGTTATTTCGATATATTCTTTCATATGGAGATAAGGTAGAAGTATTAGCTCCGCAAAAAATTCGGGATATAATAGCAAAAAGAATAGAAAAAATTATAGAAAAATATAAAACTTGACACCCTGTTGCAAGTTATGTGTGATATTCTGTGGGTGACATATTTAAAAACGACATTTAAATATGTAAATGATGATTTCTATTCACAAGGAGGAGTAATACAATGGAAAAAGCTTTAGTAGTTATCGATCTTCAAAATGATATAACAAAAAATTATAAGGAAATAATTGAGAATGTAAACAATTCTATTGATTGGGCACAAAGAAACAATCTTCATGTAGTCTATATAAGACATCATAATTTAACACCATTAACAAGAACGTTTAAGCCTGATACAGAAGGGGCAGAATTAGTTTCAGACTTAGAGGTTGTATCAGATAATATCTTTATTAAATCAAAAGGAAATGCACTCAGTAGTAAAGAATTTTCAGACTTTATAAATAAACATGAGATATCTGAGTTTTATATCACCGGAGCAGATGCAGTTGCTTGTGTGAAATCGACTACTTACAACATGCGTAAAGCAGATTATAAAGTGAATGTTTTAGCAGACTGTATCACAAGTTATAATAAGAATAAAATAGAGGAAATGCTTGCTTATTATGAAAAAAAGGGATGTACTCTTCTTTCTTCGAAAGATGTAGTAGATGCATAGAGAAATAGCTTTGAAGAAACTATTGATGACAAAATATCTAGGATATAAATGTAGAAGTAAGCGAATATGATATACTTATTGTAATTAAAAGTAAAATCAAGAAGCAAAGTAGAATAATAGTGAAATAAGGATTGTAGAATTTCACTAACGGAGGGGTAATAATGAATATTTATAATGAAGTAATTGAAAATGGTGAAGCATGGTTGCAATATGTTGTACGAGTAAATACGCTAAAGGAGCGCAAAGAAGATTTACAGGAATTACGCAAACAAGTTATTTCTGATGATAGAATTAAAAATTATTTAAATGATATTTCAAATTTTCATGGGATTCTAGTACGTAATCATAAGAATCCAGATTTACCAATTCATAAATTAATATTTTTATTAGATATTGGTTTAGATACGGATGTACCTGAAATACAGTTGGCAATCAATGAAATCATGGCACATAAAGATGAATATGGTGTATATCAATCATTAACAAACATTCCTAAGCATTTTGGTGGTAGTGGAGAAGATGTCTTTAGTTGGTGTCTTTGCGATGCGCCTTTATTGTTGTATGCGTTATTGAAAGCTGGTATAGATTATGAAAACCATATAAAACAAGGTGTGGATTACCTTTTGCAGTTTTATAAACCACAAGGTTTTCCTTGTACTGTATCGCCAGAAGCAGGTAGTTTTAGAGGACCTGGAAGAAAAGGTGATTGTTGTCCTTATGGGACTTTGTTAATGTTGCGATTGCTTTTAGCGATTCCAGAATATAAAGATTGTGACATGGTAAAAGAATTAGCAGATGTATTACTTTCTTTATGGGAGAATAGTTTAGAAAGACACCCATATATGTTTTATATGGGAACCGATTTTAGAAAATTAAAAGCACCACTTATGTGGTATGACATTGTAAGTGTTAGTGATGTATTAAGTCAAATTGATTCAGTTAAAAAAGATAAACGTTTTATCGAAATGTTAGAAATAATTAAAAGCAAACAAGATGAAGATGGATTCTTTACTCCGGAATCAGTTTTTCAAAAGTATAAAGGATGGGAGTTTGGGCAAAAGAAACAACCTTCTCTATATCTTACCTACCGATGTCATTTGATTTTAGAAAGAGTTAAGCATTATTAATATTCAAGGATAATAAAAGAAAATTAGTTTTTTAACATGTAGTAAAGAAGCAATAAAGAAAAAAGAAAATATTCACAAAATATAGAAAGATATCATTAAGTCAAATGATTGACAAAAAAGAAAAAGCCATGCGTTGGCTTTTTTGATTTATAACTTATGAAGCAAGAATAACTTTTAATCCAGCTTTTTTTAGCTGGGTAGCTTGTTCTTTTTTTATTTTATTATCTGTAATTAAGCAATCAACATTTCGTGAATCACCTAAAATGTTTAATTCACTTATTCCAATCTTAGTGTGGTCTGCTAATAAGATTGTCTTATTAGCATGTTCCATCATTCTTTTCTTTATTGGGTTCTCAGAAGAGCCAGAATTTGTTATTAGGCCATTACAGCTAATACCATTTGGTGAAATAAAGCAAATCTCACTTTGATATTTTTTTAGGATATAATCAGATGTTTCATCATGGAAAGATCCATGATCAGAATCGTAAAAGCCACCTGCTAAATACAATTTAACAACCTCTGATTTTGATACAATGGTTGCGACATTAAATGAATTTGTTACAACGGTACAAGGAATCTTATAATCTAAGATTTTTTGTGCTAACGCCATGGTTGTTGTTCCTGAATCTAAGGTGATAATCATATTTGGCTGTATTAAGTTTTTTGCTACATAATCAGCAATTTGTTCTTTTTCTTCTATATTTTCATTCAAACGTTTATTAATACGAGAGTTTCGAACAGTATTTTCATTAGCCACCGCTCCACCATACATCCTTTTTAAAACCCCTTGTTTTTCAAGCGCAGCTAAATCATTTCGGATAGTAGCTTGTGAACAATTTAGTTTTGAACACAATTCTTGTAAGGTTACAGTACCATTGGATAAGAGTAAGTTGCGAATTTCTTCATGACGTTTGTTTACTTTGTTTGAATTTTGCATTAATATTACCTCCCTCACATAATATCAGAAAATGGATATCAAATCTAATTTGTTGATATAAACAAAAAATATCATATAAAATTAGCGAAGTCAATAATAAAACTATTGACTTCGCTATAATGTGGTGCTATTATCCAAGTATAGAGAGCAAGGAGGTAACAATATGAAAATTGTTCTATGTAAAGATTTTGATGATGTTAGTAGGGTTATGGCAGAGAAGGTAGTAAATTTAATCAATGAAAAGCCGGATTTGACGTTTTGTTTACCAGCAGGGAATTCTCCAATTGGCATGTATAAGTATTTAGTAAAGATGTATCAAGATGGACAAGTAGATTATTCTAAACTAAGAACCTTTGATATGGATGAGTATGCAGGTCTAACACCGGATGATCCGCATAGTTTTATTTATTTTATGCATTATCACTTTTTGGATCATGTGAATGTGAATTTGGATAATGTGAAATATCCACATGCAGATGTAGAAGATTTAGATGCAGAATGTAAAAGATATGCACAAGAAATCATTGATGCAGGTGGGTTGGATATTGCCATTACTTCCATTGGAGATGATGGTCATATTGCATTTAATGAACCAAATGATTATTTGTTACCTAGAACCCATGTAGTAAAAATGGATGAAGCTACACGTAAGCAAAATGCGAATGCTTTTGCAGATTGTGCAACCGGGGTTCCTGAGTATGCAATTACTACGGGAATGGAAGAGCATATGAAAACTAAAAATTACTTTGTAGTTTGCTCTGGAGCACATAAAGCGCCATTATTAAAAAAATTATTTGAATCAGAAAAATTAGATCCTCAATTTCCTGTTTCATGGTTAAGAATGCATCCAAATGTAGAATTTGTTATTGATGAAGAAGCAGCAAAAGATATTCCTAAAGATGTATTAGAATATTTTAGTAAGTAAAGAGGATATAATATGAAATTACAAATAGCAGTAGATATTGCAGATACAAATAAGGTGCTAGAAATTGCTGAAACGATTCACGATGTAATTGATATATACGAAGTTGGAACTCCTGTGATTATAAAAGAAGGGTTAGCTCCAGTGATGAAATTGAAAGCAAAATATCCAGACTTATGCGTATTAGCAGATACCAAGATTGTTGATGGTGGAGCCATTGAATGTGAAGATGTTTGTGAAGCAGGAGCGGATATTGTTACGGTATTGGCACTGGCAGATAATGCAACAATCGAGGAAGTTGTGGAAGTGGCACACAAATATGGACGAAAAGTACTTGCTGACTTAATTTGTGTTCATGATATAAGCAAGCGTTCTCAAGAATTATTAGCATTAGGTGTTGATTATGTTGGGGTACATACAGGTGTTGACATGCAAAAAAGTGGACGTACTCCATTGGCCGATTTAAAGACGCTGGTAGTGGATATAGAACCTTCAAAGGTAGCAGTAGCAGGAGGAGTAAATCTTGATACGGTTGCCTCATATGCGGCGCACAATCCAGAAATTATTATTTCTGGAGGGGCTTTATATAATGCACCAGATATTCGTAAAGCAGTAATGGATATGAAAGGATATATGAAGTAATGGAAGTAAAGAACATATTAGATAATATAACAAAAGAGTTAGCACAAACGATTCATGATTTAGATGAAGCACAATTGCAAGAACTAGAAAAACAGATTAAAAAAGCAGATAAAATATTTGTTGCTGGTGCAGGAAGGTCATTGATGATGATTCGTGGATTGGCAATGCGATTAATGCACATGGGATTTACAGCGTATGTTGTTGGTGAAACAGTAACCCCAGCAATTGAAGAAGATGATTTATTAATTATCGCTTCAGGATCTGGTAGTACTTCAACACTAGCTGTAATGGCAGAGAAGTGTAAAAAGACAAATGCTAAATTAGCACTTATTACTGCGAATAAAGATTCTATAATAGGTAAGTTAGCAGATTTTATAATTGATGTGAAAACAACAACTTCTATTCAACCTGGAGGAAATACGTTTGAACAAATGGTTTTATTGCTTGGTGATGCAATTATCATTGACATTACATCTTCTAGAAGTTTAGATGAAAATAATGCTATCTTAATGGGAAAGCATGCTAATTTAGAATAATAAAATATCAAATAAATTTATTTAAGGATTAAAGTTTTAGATATCTTGATAAATTCAGAATTTAAAGATAGAATTCTGAATCATAAAGATATTGAGTTAATTAACTATAGTGCGTTAAAAGAGTAAAACAAAAAAGATTTTATCAAGTTGGATAAAATCTTTTTTGTTTTACTTTATAGTATTGATTCCCCAAAGAGGTAGATTTAATAGCCAATTTTCTTGTTTATAGTCAGCCATTGATGTACGTATTGCAATCTCAGGCTTATATTTTTCATAAAAAACTTTTAGACTTTTTGCCTTAAGATTAGTTTCTGCTTTTACTTCTAACGGAATAATTTTATTTTTAGCATCAAGTAAAAAATCAATTTCAGCTGTACCTCTATCATTTGTCCAATAATATGGTTCAATATTATCTAATGTTTTTAATTGTTGCAAAACATACTGCTCACTTAGTGCACCTTTAAACTCTTTAAATAGAGTATTACCGCTAATAAGAATTGATTGATCTAGATTTACAATGCAACTAAGTAATCCGACATCAAGGATAAATAATTTAAACGCCTTTAGGTCTTCATAGGCTTTCAGAGGAAGGTTTGGTGTGGTTACGCGTTGGATTTTGTAAACAAGACCACAATCGATTAACCACATAAGTGCCATTTCATATTCTTTGGCTCTAGCACCTGTTTTAATGAGTCCATAAATAAATTTTTTATTTTCTTTAGCAAGTTGTTTAGGAATGCTATTCCACATCATTCGGATACGAGGAACAATGTCGTTTGGGGCGTGTTTAGAAAAATCTTGTTCATAAGCATCTAGGATATTCTGCTGGATAACTCTGACTTCGTTAAAATCTCTGTTATTTACAAAATGTTGAACCGCTTCAGGCATGCCACCAACAAAATAATAATATTTAAGCAATTCAATATAGTTTAGTTTAAATGTAGTAGCCATTTCAAAATCGTTCTTATTTAATAGTTCAACATACTGTTCTTTCCCCATTGCCTGCATAAACTCATTAAACGATAGCGGATATAAGTCCATGAATTCAACTTTTCCTACAGGAAAAGATGTACCTTCGTGTAGAGCCACACCTAGTAAAGATCCTGCACAAATAATCTGATATTCACTAGCTTCTTCGTTAAAATATTTTAATGAAGATAGTGCTTGAGGGACTTCTTGTATTTCGTCAAAAATAATTAAAGTGTTTTCAATATCTATTTTGAATCCTATGTATAGTTGGATTCCTGTTATAATTCTTTGAATATTCATATCTAAAGAAAATAATTCCTTCATTTGTGGATTGTTGTCAAAGTTAATGTAAACAGTTTTTTTAAATTCCTTGCGTCCAAATTCTTTCATTAACCATGTTTTTCCAACTTGACGTGCACCTCGAATAATAAGAGGTTTCTTATTTTTTTTATATTTCCAATTATGAAGTTGTTCAATAGCACTCCTATACATTTAACATCACCTCTTTAAGGCTATTATACACTGATTATACATTTTTTACAACGAATAAATGTTATCATAATACAAAAAATACAACGAATAAATGTAAAATACAACATTTATTACGTTTTATAATTAGCATTTGACATAAGCAAGAGGGTTCGCTATATTTAAAATATAAAGAGGTAATTATTATGGATAAAGAAGTGATTGTGGTTTTAAAAGCTTTAAGTGATGAAAATAGAATAAAAATATTTCGTTTACTAAAAGAACATGGTGAGCGATGTGCATGTGATTTATTAGAGGATCTAAATATTGCCCAATCAACTCTTTCACACCATATGAAGATATTAGTAGATTGTAGATTAGTGAATGCTAGAAAAAATGGAAAGTGGATAAATTATACGATTAATAAAGAAGTTTGTTCAAAGATACGGAATGGTATTTTTGAATTATTTGATGGTTCATGTTGTTAAAAAGAAATATATCATTTCTTTTTTTAACAAACACATTGACAACTGTCGATATATCGGTATAATTTATATATCGGTAATCATCGATATATATAAGGAGAAGAATGATGTGGAATTTTATTCAAGAACAACTTTTAGGAATGAAATGGTTAAACGACTTAATTGGCAATATACTTGTAAGTCTGGGTTTTGATATTCAAGGACAATTAGGTGGAAGTATCCAATTTTTTATCTATGATACAATTAAAATACTAGTACTGTTATCGGTTCTAATATTTGGAATATCTTATATACAGAGTTATTTTCCACCAGAAAGAACAAAAAGAATTTTAGGAAAGTTTAAAGGAATATGGGCAAATGTAATCAGTGCATTACTAGGAACGGTTACGCCTTTTTGTAGTTGTTCATCAATCCCAATATTTATGGGGTTTACAAGTGCAGGATTACCAGTTGGTGTAACTTTTTCTTTTCTTATCTCATCACCGATGGTTGATCTAGGTTCCCTTGTATTGTTAATGTCTGTGTTTGGTTGGGAGGTTGCCATAGTATATGTCCTTGTTGGGCTTGTACTTGCTGTATTTGGTGGCTTGTTGATTGAAAAGATGGGCATGGAAAAATATGTAGAAAAATTCATTAAAGATGCGCCTAATGTGACTATTGATGATGAATCAACAACGACTAAACAAAGAATAGATTTTGCTAAAGAACAAGTAGCATCTACCTTTAAAAAGGTGTTTCCATATGTTATTGTGGGAGTAGGAATAGGAGCGATTATTCATAATGTATTACCAGAAACTTTCATTCAAAGTATTTTAGGTGAGAATAATCCATTTTCTGTAATTCTTGCTACGATTGTTGGTATTCCAATGTATGCGGATATTTTTGGAACCATTCCAATTGCAGAAGCATTATATGCGAAAGGTGTGGGATTAGGAACAGTATTATCATTTATGATGGCAGTAACAGCTTTATCTTTACCATCGATTATAATGTTGAAAAGAGCAGTAAAGCCTAAATTGTTGGCAACCTTTGTAGTGATTGTAGGGATAGGAATCATTTTGATTGGATATGGATTTAATACATTTCAATATTTATTTTAAGGAGGAAGTAAGATGAAATTATTTAATAAGAAAAAAACGGAATGCGATTGTGGTGGTAATAGTGATACTACCAACAGTGTAAAAGGGGCAGAAGTAAAAGTCTTAGGTTCAGGATGTGCGAAGTGTGTTGAGTTAGCATCAAATGCTAAACAAGCATTAGAAGAATTAGGTAGAAGTACAGACATTGAAAAAGTTACAGATATGAGTGAGATAGCAGCATATGGTGTAATGTCAACACCAGCCTTGGTTTATCAAGGAAAAGTAGTAAGTTATGGGAAGGTATTAACCATAGAACAAATTAAGGAATTAATCTAAAAAGGATGATTATTTTAAATGGATAAAAAGAAAAAAGTGGCTTTTGTTTGTGTTCATAATTCATGTAGATCACAGATGGCTGAAGCATTAGGGAGACATTTCGCAAACGAAGTGTTTGAATCCTATAGTGCAGGTACAAAAATAAAAGCAAATATAAACCATGATGCGATTGAAACAATGAAAAAGTGCTATTCTATTGATATGGAAGAAATCCAATATCCAAAGTTATTATCTGATATTCCACCTGTAGATATCGTTATAACAATGGGTTGTAATGTAGATTGTCCAATCATTGATGGTGTATATTATGAAGATTGGGGATTAGAAGACCCTAGTGGCAAGTCTTTACTTGAGTTTGAAAAAACAGCACAGATAATTGAACAGAAAGTTAAAGATTTGAAAAGTCGATTGATGGATTAAAAATAGTTGTATACTAATATAAAGTATAATTGAGTAGAAAGTGAGAATTATGAAATATTTAAGAGATATTGGGTTGTTTGATGGTGTTAGTGAAGAATCATTACATATCATTTCACAAAAAGTAACGATAAGAAATTATAAACGAAATGAAATACTTTTTCATATTGGAGATATAATTCAAGGTGTTTTTGTGATTTTAGAAGGTAATTTAGAAATATGTAGTTATGATATTGGTGGCAATAAAAAATTAGTAACGGTATTAGATGAAGGGGAAATGTTTGCAGAATCGGTTGCCTTGGGTGAAGATCATATTTCACCATTTGATATTATCGCAACCAAACCCTTAAAGGTTGCTTATATTACAAAAGAAATTATGTTTACATTTCCAAAACAAGTTTTGGAAAATATGATTTGCATACTTTCAACAAAAAATACGTTCTTAACTCATAAATTGGAATGTCTTAATAAGAATACAGTGAAAGAACGTTTATATGAGGTATTGAATTTTTATCGTATTAAACAACAATCTCACATTGTGAATTTACCATTTAATAAGACACAATTGGCTGAATATTTATGTGTGAATCGAAGTAGCTTATCAAGAGAAATTCATTTAATGGAAAAGGATGGAATTATAAAAGTAGAGAAACAAAAATATGTATTAAATAAAGAATTCTTTTAAAAGTGTTGGAATTATCACATCTTAAATAACATCTCAAGTTTATAGTATAGCTATAAAGGAGATGTTATTTTTTATGAAAACAGCAATGTATTGTAATCAATGTGAAGAGACGGCAGCAAATAAAGCATGTACGGTTAGTGGAGTTTGTGGAAAAGATAGTGAGTTAGCAAATTTGATGGATGAATTAAAGGAGTATCTTAAAGTTTTATCTTTACAAATTAAAGATGAGAAAGAAGGAAAACTGGAAGAAAAGCATTTTATTATGAATAGTATGTTTAAATTAATTACAAATGCAAATTTTAGTCACGAGAGTATCCAAAAACAAATATTGCTTGCAAAGACGTATACCAAAAGAGATGATGTAGTAGCAATTTATGAAGAAGATGAAGATTTAAATGCTTTAAAATCTTTAATTATGGGTGGTTTGATGGGGATGAGCGCTTATCATTCTCATGCAATTCATTTAGGGCATGAAGATAATGAAATTCATAATTTCTTAATTGAGACATTAGCAAAAATAAATGATATAAAGGAATTAGATGAATTGCTTAAAATTAGTGATAGATGTGGATATTATGGTGTAAAGGTAATGGCATTATTGGATCATGCAAACACTACAAAATATGGGAATCCTGAAATCACGAAAGTTAATATAGGAGTAGGAAAGCGTCCTGGAATATTGGTATCAGGTCATGACTTAAAAGATATTGAACAATTGTTAGAACAAAGCCAGGGAAGTGGTGTTGATATTTATACTCATAGTGAAATGCTTCCAGCTCATTATTATCCAAATTTAAAGAAATATGATCATTTGGTTGGTAATTATGGAAATGCGTGGTGGAAGCAAACAAGTGAATTTGAATCTTTTCATGGACCAATTATTTTCACAACGAACTGTATTGTTCCACCAAAAGCAAATGCTAGTTATGTAGATAAAACATATGCAACAGGAAATTGTGATTATCCAACCTTCAAACGAATAAAAGAATTACCAGATGGAACGAAGGATTTTAGTGAGGTAATCGCGCAAGCCCAAAATTGTCAACCGCCTCAAGAAATTGAAAATGGTGAAATAGTTGGTGGATTTGCACATAATCAAGTGTTAAGCTTAGCAGATGCGGTAGTTGAAAATATTAAAAATGGATCCATTCGCAAGTTTGTGGTAATGAGTGGATGTGATGGAAGAAAACGTGATCGTAACTATTATGCAGAATTTGCTAAAACATTAGCAGATGATACGATTATTTTAACTTCTGGTTGTGCAAAATATCGTTATAATAAATTACAACTTAAGGATATTAATGGAATACCTAGAGTTTTGGATGCAGGACAATGTAATGATTCATATTCCTGGGTAGTAGTTGCGATGAAGTTAAAAGAGGTATTTGAATTAAATGATATAAATGAGTTACCTATCTCATTTAATATTGCATGGTATGAACAAAAAGCTATCATTGTTTTATTGTCGTTGTTGCATTTGGGAATTAAGGATATTAAAGTGGGACCAACATTACCAGGGTATTTAAGTAAAAATACAGCAGCATATTTAGTAGAACATTATGGAATAAGTGGTATAAATAGTGTTGGTGAGGACATTAAAACATTTGGCTAGGAAAATGTAAAAAGTTTAGAAAAAGAGAAAATAGAGCTAAGAAAAGTAGCAGTAAGGATATTATAAAAGCTATTTTTAAATGCTCTTTTTTTTGATGAAGTTCTGTTTTTAGAATGCGAAAGTTTGCTATAATAGAATAAATGCTTAAGGAGGGAATAACAATGAAAATAGTAGATATGCACTGTGATACGATTATTGGATTATTACAATTACAAAAAGAAGGAAAAGATGTATCTTTGTTTGATAATCATAAACATATAGATGTTAAGAAAATGAAACAAGGTGATTATTTATTGCAAAACTTTGCCATCTTCACGGATTTTAAAAATGATGATCTTATGTTACATGTACAAGAAGGTATAGACTTGTATTATCAAGAGTTAGAAAAAAATAAAGACTATATAAGAGCTGTTTATACATATGATGATATTGAAAAAAATAGACAAGCAGGATATATGTCAGCAATGCTGACACTTGAAGAAGGTGATGTTGTATTTGATAGTTTAGCTATATTAAGAAATTATTATCGTTTAGGTGTAAGGATGATTACATTAACATGGAATTATCCCAATGCTATAGGTTCTCCTAACTTTAATATGGAAAGTAAAAAAGCATACCAAGATATGTTTTCATATAATACAAAAGATGGGTTGAGTGAATTTGGTATCGCTTATGTTCAAGAGATGGAGCGTTTAGGTATTATTATTGATGTTTCACATTTATCAGATGCAGGATTCTATGATGTATGTAAATATACAAGTAAGCCTTTTGTTGCATCACATTCAAATGCACGAAGTGTTTGTGGAGTTTCTAGAAATCTTAGTGATGATATGATTGCTCAAATTGCAAAACGTGGGGGAGTGATTGGAATTAATTTCTGTGGAGACTTTCTTGTAGAAAGTGAAACTGGCAATGCTGCTTCACGTGTTGAAGATATGGTGAAACATATTAAACATATGAAAGAAATAGGGGGGATTGATTGCATTGCTTTAGGAAGTGATTTTGATGGAATTGATTCTGTGTTAGAAATTGAAGATGCTTCACAAATGGGGAAATTAGAAGCAGCACTTTTAAAAGAACATTTTACCCAAGAAGAAATTGAAAAGATTTGTTATAAGAATGTATTGCGAGTATATAAAGAAGTATTGTAATAACGACATTCTAAATAGATATAAAATTTTGTAAAGTCTATAAAGAATTGAAAAGAGTAAGATAAGTTGCTATAATTTATGTCAAGGGAAGAATAAATGTATTATATAGAAATGATGGAAATGGGAATGATAAAATTAATAGCAAGCTTAAAAAGCAATTGATAAGATATTTTTGTTGTTGCATAAAACAAAGCAATTTTATAAGCTAGAAAATTAAAAAAGTATCATAGGCCATGATGGATAGGCTACAATAAAGTAGACAGAAAAGATAAGGTTGTCATGGTAAAATAGAAGAGCGAGGAAAAGAAAATGACAACAAGAAGAGAACGTAG
>NZ_JAQFIQ010000013.1 GCF_029504745.1 Breznakia sp. PF5-3
AATGAGCATGAAAGAGTTTGTAGATCCGTTTAGTGAATAAAAGCCTCTTTTAGAGGCCTTAGGAGAAAGGTTGTAACTGTCAGGTATTTAGTAGTTGAAGGACTACACAATAAAAGACCCTTACAGGGTCAGTACATACCACTGATTATATCAGTGGTTATGATACTTTGGTTTTGAAGATGGATAATCTAATATAATTGAAATAGAAAATATATTCTTTAAAGAAGGCGTCCATACAAGTATAGGAAGACGGTTTAAAGTCTAGATATATTTTAGATTTTCATCTATTAATGTTTTGTATAATAGCATTATCAGCTGGTATGCCAACCCGAGATGTTGATCTTTTTTATCTTATACTCACTCATGCTAGATTATGGGATTTTGAGTAGCAAACGGATTTCTAGTCCGTGTGGTAATAGATAGATGTTTTATACCTGCTTTTTTGATTTTGTCTTGCAATTGGGCAGATAATCAGATAAGGAATTTTAATATTTTGAAGTTAATTATTTAATTGCTTAATGGAGTAATTGGTTAGTATTTGGAAAAATCTGCTGTAATTTCAAATTCAAATAGCGATATAATAAAAACATAATGTAAGATAGTCAAAAAATAGAGGAGGGAGCCATGAGAATATAAATTATTTACAATTAAACTATCAGCATTAGGAAAGGAGATTTCTATGAAATCTAAAAAGAAGAGATTTAAAATTTTGTGTAGTTTACTATCATGTATTACATTATTCGTTTTTTTGAGTGATATATCATTTGCTAATATTGAAGAAGAACCAAACATAATTGATAATGATTTAGATTATCATCCTTTTTATGACTTTGATCAAGAGCTAATGACAGTAAATGGAATATATGAAGGACTGCCGATCAAGAATTTCAAGGAAGATTTTCCAAAGGATTATATAATTAATATTTATCGAGGGAATAATCAAGTGAATAATGATAATAATGTAATTGAGAAAGATATGATAATTGAAATTATTCACGGAAATATAAATTATGGACAATTTAATGTTGATAAACTTATTTCTTCAAATATTCAGACACGAGCAAATTCTTTTGGATATACATCGCCATTAAAAAATTTGTCACCATCTGAAATGACTTCAGGGTATGGATGGAGATATCTTGAAGGATGGGGGAATGATTTTCACAGAGGTGTAGATTTTGGAAGACCACAAAATACAATTATAAGAGCAACAAAAGCAGGAACCGTTGTATATAGTGGCTGGGCGATAGGTGGCTCAAATGACGATGGTGGAGGCTATCTAGTTAGGATTGATCATGGAGGAGGGATTCAGACAGTTTACTGCCATATGAATTCTCAACCGCCTGTTACAAAAAATCAAAATGTGACTCAAGGACAGACAATCGGGTACGTTGGAACAACGGGATCTTCAACTGGATATCATTTGCACTATGAGGCGAGAATCAATGGAGTACATACTAATCCTTCTTCATATTTAAGCTATGACGAACCTTCAACTACTCCTCCTTATGCAAAACCTAAATTAAGTAATATTAAAGTTTCGAATATAGACCATACAGGATATACGATTACTGCTGATATTTCAAATGTTAAAAATGTTTCTCATGTTTTAGTAGCTGCTTGGACAAGTTACAACGGTACGGACGATTTAGCTCCTAAAGCAAATTGGCCAAAAGCAACTATAAATGGAAATAAGGTAACATACAGGGTAAAAATCAGTGACCATAACTTTGAAGCTGGAGAATATCAAACCCATTTTAATTTATACGAAAAAAATAATACTCAAACTACCATAGTAGCACAAAATACAATAATTCCAGGATTATATGATGCTGAAGTAATTGATGCAGATCAAACAGGATATACAGTAAGTGTTAAAATAACAGATCCCAAAAATGCTCAATATATAGAGTTTCCATCATGGTCATTGTATAATGGACGAGATGACTTAGGTACTTGGCCTAGAGGGACAATCAATGGCGATACGGCAACATATAGAGTAAACACTAGTGATCATAATGACGAAACAGGGAAATATGAAACTCATATATATTTGCATAGTAAAACTACAACACGATATGTATACCCAAAATCTATGATTGCATTAGTACCAGAACTAATAAATATTCAGATAAAAGATGTGAATAGAGATGGATACACGGTAGAAGCAGATGTAGTCAATGTTAATAAATTAAATAAAGTAATTGTGGCTACATGGACTACCCTAAATGGCCAAGACGACTTAAAACCAAAAAAAGATTGGCCTGAGGCTATAATTGACGGAAGTAAAATTTCTTATAGAGTAAAAACTAGCAATCATAACAATGAATTAGGAGAATATCAAACCCACTTATATTTTACTGATATTTATGGAGCTGAAACAGGCTATGCAGCATCCAATGTAAATGTTAATTTTGTTAATGATATTCAAATAACAGATATTGATCAAACAGGATATACAATAAGTGGAAAAATTGATAATATCGATAATATATCCTCTATAAAGTTTCCAACATGGACTTTATATAAAGGACAAGATGATCTTAAAAAGAAAGTTGATTGGCCTGAAGGGACAATAAATGGAAACACAGTAACCTATCGAGTAAATACAAGCGATCATAACAATGAAGGAGGTAAGTATCAAACTCATATTTACATGTATGATAAAGCTGGAAAAGAGTGGAAAGTGCCAATTTCTGAAGTAGAAGTACCACAATTTTATGATATAGAAATAAAAGATGTGGATTCTACAGGATATACAGTAAGTGCGAAAATTACAAATAAGGACATGTCTAGTAAGATAACAATGCCTGTATGGACAACTAAAGATTGGCAAGACGATTTGATTTGGCATACACCAACAATTAGTGGAAATACACTCACTTATCGAGTGCAAACAAAGGAGCATAAGAATGAGAGTGGGGAATATCAAACCCATTTATATTATTATGATAAAGAAAATACGATGTATCGATACCAAGTTGAAAATGTATTGGTTCCAAGCAAACCATCAGTATCAAATATAGATATTATTGATGTCGATCATACGGGATATACACTTGTAGTAACAATTGATAATATGGAAGAAGTATCATCTGTCACTTTCCCAACATGGACTCTATATAAAGGACAAGATGATCTTAAAAAGAAAGTTGATTGGCCTGAAGGGACAATAAATGGAAACAAAGTAACTTATCGAGTAAATACAAGCGATCATAATAATGAAGGAGGTAAGTATCAAACTCATATTTATGTAAATAACATACATGGAAGTTCTACAGCTAAAGCTGTTGATATTGTAGAAGTACCACAATTTTATGATATAGAGATAAAAGATGTGGATTCTACAGGGTATACGGTGAGTGCTAAAATCACAAACAAGGATATGTTTAGTAAGGTAACAATACCTGTGTGGACAACTAAAAATTGGCAAGATGATTTGATATGGCATACACCAACAATAAGTGGAAATACACTCACATATAGAGTACAAGCAAAAGACCATAAGAATGAAAGTGGCGAATATCAAACCCATTTATATTATTATGATAAAGAAAATACGATGTATCGATATCAAGTTGAAAATGTAGTGGTTCCAAGCAAACCATCCGTATCAAATATAGATATTGTAGATGTTGATCACACAGGATATACAGTTGTAGTAACAATTGATAATATGGAAGAAGTATCATCTATCACTTTCCCAACATGGACTCTATATAAAGGACAAGATGATCTTAAAAAGAAAATTGATTGGCCTGAAGGGACAATAAATGGAAACAAAGTAACTTATCGAGTAAATACAAGCGATCATAATAATGAAGGAGGTAAGTATCAAACTCATATTTATGTAAATAACATACATGGAAGTTCTACAGCTAAAGCTGTTGATATTGTAGAAGTACCACAATTTTATGATATAGAAATAAAAGATGTGGATTCTACAGGGTATACGGTGAGTGCTAAAATCACAAACAAGGATATGTTTAGTAAGGTAACAATACCTGTATGGACAACTAAAAATTGGCAAGATGATTTGATATGGCATACACCAACAATAAGTGGAAATACACTCACATATAGAGTACAAGCAAAAGACCATAAGAATGAAAGTGGCGAATATCAAACCCATTTATATTATTATGATAAAGAAAATACGATGTATCGATATCAAGTTGAAAATGTAGTGATACCACTTGTAAGACTACCCTGATTCTAAAATTATAATTAATTATATATTTAAAATAGAAAGTGAAGTAGAAATATTTTTATTTAATCATTAACTATCATAAAAGAGATGAATATACGTTTATAAAATATGATATTCATCTTTTTTTGTTTGCTATTTAAATATATGTGAGAATTTAGCTACTATATTATTTAATACTATGTACAATATTAATCTGGCTTATACTTAACCACTGCAAGAAAGAAAAAAATGTTAAAGGATAAACGAAATAATAGAATAAGAATCACTGATTACTGTAAAGTAACCACTTAAGAATAAGCTAATTCGGATTTTGGAATAGATGTTTAATAAAATCCTTATACTTCTTCTAGGTATCATAGTCCGTTTCTAATGTTCTTTACTTTTACATTCATAGATGTGAAAGTTTTCATATCTATGAATGTTGCTGTTTTTCTCATTAAGGATCTTACATCTAATAAAATATCAATCTTGCTTTTTTATCATCTAATTATTTATAGTTCATATGAAGTTCCTTTCCAATGATTGAGCTTCTTTTATTATATGAAAAATCGTAACGAAGTGAGAGTAGTAAACTGTCTTTTTCTTAATAGCAAAACGTAGGGATAGAATATTATTAAAAATAATGTTAGAATTATAGCGTATATGAAAAGAGAGGATACTATGAAGAAAAAAATTCTTACCGTCTTGGCTTTTTCACTGTGTTTGACATTTTTTTCAGGTATTGATACTAATATATTAAAAGCTGAAGAAAACACTACAGAAGTTGAAGAAAATCAAGATAATTCAAATAAAAATGATGAAGGAACGGAGGTATTACCTTTAGATGAATCACAGACTGAAAATGATACGATATCTGAGGAAAATGATGTTACTTCTAAAGAAACAAATGATACAAAATCATCAGAACCTATTTATGAAGAGGGCTATTACACTGTAGGTGATAATGGAGAAATTGAATACATTGATTTAACTCCTCCTACTGAAGAAGATGATAATGTTAATCAAAAAAACTTGGCAAGAAGCACTGAACTAGGTCTTTTAAAGCTAAGAACAAAGGGATCTGCTTCTTATATTACAAGTTATTCTGATATTAATGGAAAATCAGGATATCTTAATGGTTATTATGCTGGAGATGCAGCTTATTTAGGTAATGTCACAGGAGGCGTAAAATTTAAAGTTGCGGGAACAATAGGAACAATGGCACCAACAGAAAATCATAATGGAGTGGTGAAAAACAATTATAAAATAGTGCCATTAAGTAATGTTAAATCAGCTAGTTATTATTATGTGAGTAATGGTTTGTTATATCATCGTGTAGCAGCTGATATTGAAGTTGTTGATTCATATCTTAATACTACAGGGACGCCAATAGGTGTTGCCCCAAGTTATCTGAGTACAGGAACAAAATATTATAGTTATGATGGACATTACTTTTATACAACACTTCAACAAATGATTAATGATTACAAAGGGAATATTTATGCAAATAGTGTAAATCCAAACAATGTGTATTATAGTTATTATCAATATTTAAACACAAGAAGTAAAACAACACTGACAGCCAGTGAATTAAATGCAGCAGTTAGGCGTCATACGAGTTCAGGGGTGATGTTAGATAAATCAAGCTCATTTATTAGTGCACAAAATACAAATGGTGTGAATGCTTTATTAGCTACTGCACATGCGGCTTTAGAAAGTAATTGGGGTCGTAGTGATATGGCGGTTTCAAAAAATAATATTTTCGGTATCAATGCTGGAGATTTAGATCCTTCAGGCGCTAATAAATTTCCTTCAGTAGAAAAATGTATAGCTGCATATTCGGAAATGATATCTATTGATTTTTGTGATCCAAAAGATGGATTAGGTCGCTATTTTGGGGGACATTATGGAGATAAAGCGAGTGGAATTAATGTAAAATATGCCTCAGACCCTTATCTTGGAGAGAAAGTAGGAAGTATTGCACTATCGCTTGATAGTAGTAGAAAAGACTTAGATTACTATCAACTTGCTGTAAATGAAGGTAACAATTTAGTAGCGGTTAGAAAAGATGCAAGTCAAAGTGCAACGTCTTTGTATACAAATTCTAATATAAGAAGTTATCCAGTAATTGTTTTACAAAAAAATGGAAGTTTCCAACAAATTCAAAGTGATGCAGTTTTAAAAAGCGATCGTAGTGGAATTTTGCAAGATGTAGCTACATACAATTTTAGTTATATGTATGGTTATGTAGACAGTAGTACTTTTAAAGACATTAATGTAGGTAAAAATGAAATTAATACAGGAATTAAAATTGACTCAACTGAGATTCTTGATTCAGATGCAACAGGATTTACAGTAAAAGTGACAACCAGTGGAGGAAATGGACTAAAAAGAGTAAGAATTCCTGTTTGGACAGATAAGAATTGGCAAGATGATTTGGTTTGGTATGAAGGTGTGGTTAATGGTAATGTGGCTACTTGTCGTGTGGAACTAAAAAATCACAATTATGAAGAAGGATTATATCATGTACATGCATATGCGTATGATAATGATGATAAAAAATTCATATATAATACAACAACAAATGTAACAAAGCCAAAATTTCAAATTGATTCAACCGAAATACTTGATTCAGATGCAACAGGATTCACAGTGAAAGTGACCACAAGTAATGGCAATGGATTGAAGAGAGTAAGAATACCAGTTTGGACAGATAAGAATGGACAGGATGATTTGGTTTGGTATGAAGGAATTGTTGTAGGAAACACAGCGACATACCGAGTGAATGTAAAGAATCATAATTATGAAGATGGATTATATCATGTACATGCATATGCATATGATAATGATGATAAAAAATTCATATATAATACAACAACCACTGTAAAAATTCCACCATTAAAAATTGATTCAACTGAGATACTTGATTCGGATGAAACAGGATTTACAGTAAAAGTGACAACCAGTGGAGGAAGTGGATTAACAAGAGTAAGAATACCAGTTTGGACAGATAAGAATTGGCAAGATGATTTGGTTTGGTATGAAGGTGTGGTAAAAGGAAACACAGCAACATACCGAGTGAATGTAAAGAACCATAATTATGAAGAAGGATTATATCATGTACATGCATATGCATATGATAAAGGGAATCGAAAGTTTATTTATAATACGACAACCAATGTAACCATACCAAAGTTTCAAATTGATTCAACTGAAATACTTGATTCAGATGCAACAGGATTCACAGTGAAAGTGACTACAAGTAATGGCAATGGATTGAAGAGAGTAAGAATACCAGTTTGGACAGATAAGAATTGGCAAGATGATTTGGTTTGGTATGAAGGAATTGTTGTAGGAAACACAGCGACATACCGAGTGGATGTAAAGAATCATAATTATGAAGATGGATTATATCATGTACATGCATATGCATATGATAATGATGATAAAAAATTCATATATAATACAACAACCACTGTAAAAATTCCACCATTAAAAATTGATTCAACTGAGATACTTGATTCGGATGAAACAGGATTTACAGTAAAAGTGACAACCAGTGGAGGAAGTGGATTAACAAGAGTAAGAATACCAGTTTGGACAGATAAGAATTGGCAAGATGATTTGGTTTGGTATGAAGGTGTGGTAAAAGGAAACACAGCAACATACCGAGTGAATGTAAAGAATCACAATTATGAAGAAGGGTTATATCATGTACATGCATATGCATATGATAAAGGAAATCGAAAGTTTATTTATAATACGACAACCAATGTAACCATACCAAAGTTTCAAATTGATTCGACTGAGATTTATAATCTTGATGAAACAGGATTTAATGTGAAAGTGACTACAAGTAATGGCAATGGATTGAAGAGAGTAAGAATACCAGTTTGGACAGATAAGAATTGGCAAGATGATTTGGTTTGGTATGAAGGAATTGTTGTAGGAAACACAGCGACATACCGAGTGGATGTAAAGAATCATAATTATGAAGATGGATTATATCATGTACATGCATATGCATATGATAATGATGATAAAAAATTCATATATAATACAACAACCACTGTAAAAATTCCACCATTAAAAATTGATTCAACTGAGATACTTGATTCGGATGAAACAGGATTTACAGTAAAAGTGACAACCAGTGGAGGAAGTGGATTAACAAGAGTAAGAATACCAGTTTGGACAGATAAGAATTGGCAAGATGATTTGGTTTGGTATGAAGGTGTGGTAAAAGGAAACACAGCGACATACCGAGTGAATGTAAAGAATCACAATTATGAAGAAGGACTATATCATGTACATGCATATGCATATGATAAAGGAAATCGAAAGTTTATTTATAATACGACAACCAATGTAACCATACCAAAGTTTCAAATTGATTCGACTGAGATTTATAATCTTGATGAAACAGGGTTTGATGTGAAAGTGACTACAAGCAACGGAACAGGATTGAAGAGAGTAAGAATACCAGTTTGGACAGAAAAGAATGGACAGGATGATTTGATTTGGTATGAAGGTATAGTTAAGGGCAATACTGCGACTTGTCGGGTAAATATTAGTGATCATAAGAATGAAAGTGGAAAATATATTGTACATGCATATGCGTATGATAATGATGATAAAAAATTTATTTATAATACTGAAACTGTAGTACCTTCCAAAGTGCTTGAAATAACAAGTGTTACAGCTACAAAAGTAAATAGTTATGGATATGAGATTACAGTAAAAGTAAATGATCCTATTCAAATAAAAGAAGTGAAGGTACCAGCATGGACAATGGCAAATGGGCAAGATGATGTAGTTTGGCATAATGCAAAAATTGTGAATGGGCAAGCAAAAGTATTTATTTTAGCGGCAAGTCATAATTATGAAAAAGGAACTTATATTAATGATGTATATGTATATGGAGTCAATGGTGATCGACTTATTAGTAGATATAATGTAACACTAAATTCTGTATCAGCTAAAATGACAGGTTGGAAAGTCATTGAGGGAGAAAAATATTTTTTTGATAAAGCAGGAGTTCCTTTCGGAAATGCACCAGCTCTTAAAGTAATTGATGTCAGTGAATGGCAAAAAGAGATTGATTGGAATAAAGTTAAGGCAAGCGATGTAGATGCTGTTATCCTTCGTTTAGGGTATGGATCAGCATATGAAGATAAATATTTTGCAAGAAATGTAAGGGAGTGTAGAAGATTAAATATACCATTTGGTGTATATTTATATAGTTATGCAGAAACAGGACCAGAAGGGAAATTGGAAGGTGAATTTGTCGTAAGGACATTAAAAAAATATGGTATTACCTCAAAGGAATTATTTTTTCCAGTGTATTATGATTTAGAAGCATTTAGTATAGGGAGCACACCAATCTATGTGCCAACAAATTCTTATATTAGCATAGTTCATAATTTTGTAACAGTTACTAGAAATGGAGGATATAATCCACATCTATATAGCTATCGAAGTTATTTAAATAGTAATTTAAGAGATTCTAGATTATGGCAATATGTTTCTTGGGCAGCAGCATATACAGATACATTAGGATGGTCTAATCCATATTATTCTGGTTCATTTGGATGGCAGTATTCATCATCTGGAAGCGTTCCAGGAATTAATGGATCAGTAGATATGAATTGTTGGGTAATCAAATAATTAGTTAATACTTATAATTGCATTGATAAGAAGATAGGGTAAAAAGGTTAAATGGCAAATTTTTGTTAGATTAGCCTTTTTTTATGAATAGCATTCATTAGAAAAGGTTATTATACAAGGAATTGACAAATGAACACACCATATATTTGTCAATTTCAATAATACTGAGATAGTAAAAAATATAGTAAAAGTTGTTTTCGTTTATTCACTATAAATAAAAACTAAATTATAGTACAATATATGAGTAATGGTTTATATTATTTAATTGTGTATTGAAAGAAAATCATATAAGGAGAGAAATATTATGAAATATTCAGATAGTTATATAAAAATGGATATGCAAAAAATTTATTGTGATGACTATGTTTCAAAAATAGAAAGCAAAAGTACAATTTTAGTAACAGGATGTAATGGAATGATTGCAACTTATTTGATTTATTTCTTTTTATTTCTAAACGATGAGCATAAAAAGAATATTCATGTTATTGGTATGACAAGAAGTCCAAATAAAACAATGAAAAAATATCAAGATATCATAGACCGTAAGGATTTTACAATCATAGAACATGATGTGAATAATGTATTTGATATAGATATAGATATTGATTATATTTTTCATTTTGCAAGTAATGCAGATCCGAAAAATATTCTTGAACGACCAGTGGATATCATTCGAGCAAATACTTTGGGGTTAATGAATGTATTGGAATATGCAAAAGAAAAAAAGATAAAAAAAATTATTTTCCCCTCTACACGAGAAGTATATGGGAAGATGAGTGAAAATTATGAAGAAGTACATGAATATGATTTAGGAGTTCTAAATCAATTGGAAACAAGAGCATGTTATCCAGAAAGTAAGAAAATGGCAGAATGTATTTTAAATTCATACTATCTACAATATCAAGTTCCATATGCTATTTTCAGAATTGCACACTCTTATGGCCCAGGAATGCCAATTGAAAAAGATGGGCGAATTATGTCTGATTTAGTTGGGAATGTTGTTCGTGGAGAAGATATTTTATTAAATAGTGATGGCAGTGCAATTCGTGGATTTATTTATTTGACTGATATGATTTCAGGGATGCTTTATGGTACCTTTATAGGTTTGGATGCTGAAGTTTATAATTTGGCAAATGAAAAGGAAAATTTATCAATTTTAGAGTTAGCTAAAATGCTTGTTTCCTTACAGCCTAATAAGGAATTAAAAGTGACTTATAAGAAGATTAGTGAAAAGGAAAAAGAAGGATATACAAAATTTAAACGAGTACGCTTGAATATGAATAAATTAGAAAAATTGGGATGGTCCCCGCAAGTGTCTTTGATTGATGGATTAAAAACAACCATCAAGAGCTATGAAAGTTAGGTGAATAAAATGAATATTGCAGTAATTTTTGCAGGCGGCGTTGGTGCTAGAATGGGGAATATTGATAGGCCAAAGCAATTTTTAGAAGTAGATGGAATACCTGTAATCATCCATACACTTTTGCATTTCGAAAGATGTGAAAAAATAGATTATATTTCGATAGCTTGTATTTCAGAATATATTTCATATCTTAAAGAACTATTAGAAAAATATCAGATAAAAAAAGTCCGTTGGATATCACCTGGAGGTGATACAGGACAATTATCAATTTTTAATGGCGTAAAAGCTGTCTATGATGATCTTGAAATAGATCGAAATGCTACAATCTTGGTACATGATGCTGTTCGTCCTATGATTGATGAAGAACTAATTTTAAATAATATTGATAATATTGAAAAGAATGGAAATTCTGTCACTGTTTGTGGTGCTATTGAAACTATTTTTATGAGTAAGAACAATAAAGACATTGACTCAATTTTAAATCGTAATAATGCTTATCATGCAAAAGCGCCACAATGTTTTCGACTTGATGAATTATACAATGCTCATATAGATGCAATTGAAAAAAAAGATATCAACAATTGGGATTCATGCTCACTAATGTTTAAAAATGGAGTAACTTTATCGTTTGTATTAGGTAAAAGCTCAAATATTAAAATAACCACAATGGAAGATTTTTATATTTTTGAAACAATGTATCATTTAAATAAAAAAAGAAAATAAATAGTTGATATTATTTTTACATGTATATATAAATGATAGATTATATGTATGATTTTTATGGATTCTTTCAACTGGAAAGATAATGACAATTATATTGATTAATGGTATAATTTATATATTATTTTATGAATTTTAATGAGGAGAATATTAGAATGAAAATTGCTACATTAAGTTTAAATGTAAATACAGATGATTTGAATTTTGGTGCTGTCATGCATAGTTATTCATTTCAACAAGTATTAATCAAATTGGGTTATACAGATACTGAAATAATTAATTATATTCCCCAAAAAGTAGAACATATAAATAGAAAATATCCTTTATTTACTAGCTTTAAAAAATTTACCGTTATTAAGTTTGGCATGAGTATACTTACTTTTTTCTCTCATGCAAAAAAATATGATAAATTTGAAAAATTTATAAATACTAATATGAAACTTTCATCACAATCATTTACACAAGAGCAACTAAATAATGCAGAGTTACCATACGATTGTATTATTTGTGAAAGTGATGTTATATGGAGTCCAGGTTTTTTTAATGGAGGTTTTGATAAAGCTTTTTTTATGGCATTGGATAGCATGAAAGAATGTAAGAAAATAGCATATTCAGCAAGTTTAGCAAATGGTGATTTTAATGAAAAACAAGATAAAGAATTTGCGAAGCTATTAGAAAATGTTGATTTCATTTCATGTAGAGAAAAATATGGAGTAGATTTAACAAAAGAACATACAACAAAAGATGTAGCACATGTATTAGATCCAACCCTATTATTAAAGGAAGCAGATTATACACATTTATTAAAAAAATCATCTATTGACGATAAGTATATTTTAATATATTTCCCTTTAAGCTATAACAAAGCATTGGTAAATCTAGCAAAAAAATATGCTAAAAAGCATAATTATAAAACAATTGAGATTTCGAATTATGTTTGGGAGAAATTTTCTCACAAAACATATTGTTCTGCAGGAATAGAAGACTTTTTAACTTTAATAAAAAATGCTGAATGCATTTTCACGAATTCATTACACGCAGTTTGTTTTTCGATTATTTTTCATCGTCCTTTTTATGGGTTTGCTAGGGCAACAGGTCGTAAAACGGAAGATCTTTTAGAAAGTTTAAATTTAAGTGATCGGTATATTAAAGATAATAATTTTATTGAAGGCAATGATATTAATTATAATGAAGTTGATAAAATATTAGATGATAGAATTGATTACTCTATGAATTGGCTGAAAAATGCTTTAGCTAAATAATTAAAGAAAGAGATGATTATGGATAATACAAGTACTTTGAAAAATATTCAAAAAATTGAATTAGAGATAGCTGCACATATTTTTGATTTATGCAGAAAACATAAGTTGACGTGTGTCCTTGCAGGAGGGAGTTGTTTGGGTGCAATTCGACACAAAGGGATGATTCCTTGGGATGATGATATTGACTTGGCTATGCCACGTAATGACTATGAGCGCTTTATTGAATTATGCGAAAAAGAGTTAAGTTCAAAATATTTTTTCCAACATTTAGATAGTGAAGAGAATTGTGCCTATATTTTTGGGAAAGTAAGAAAAAATAATACAAAACTTACTGAGGAATATTCGCATAATATTAAAATGCATCAAGGAATTTGGGTTGATATATTTCCTTATGATAATATTTCTGATAGTCATTTACGAAGAAAATTTAACAATATGTGGATTTCATTTTATAAAAATCTTTTGATTGTTAAAGTGGGTTTCGGGATTCCTCGAAATAGTAGTTTCTTATTTTCTGTTGCTTATTATATTTCAAAAATTATTTCATTGTTTTTTTCGAAAAAATTTTTAAAGAAAAAACTCAGAAAACATATGCTCAAGTACAATAATCAAAAAACAGAAAAAATTCGCCCTTATGCTGGTGCTTATGGTGAAGCAGAGAATATGTCTAATGATTTATTTGAGAACCCAATAGAGGTGGATTTTAATGGATATAAGTTTTTAACATTTAAAGAATATGATATGTATTTGACAAAACTATATGGTGATTATATGACACCTCCACCTCCTGAAAAAAGAAATGGTGGAAATCATCATATTAAAGAAGTTATTTGTGGGGAATAAGAAGTGTTTCGTATTATTAAAAAAGACTATTAAGGCATGTGAATAGTCTTTTTTTGTGACATTATGTATTATATAAAAATGATAATTCATGTTATAATAATTTCATTTAATGGAGATGATTATGGTTATAGAGATTATATTTATATTTATCACTTTAATATTATTATTTTCTGCTTCTTGGGCTTTGGATTACTTTGGTCTTTCATGCTTTGAGCAGATTGTTTTTCATTTAAAAGTGCCATTAGAAGGAACAAATACGGAGTTTATTTTTGATTGGATAAAGAAATGTGTTAGTAAAGCAGTTGTAAGCACATTGTTTATATGCTTACCGTTACTTAATGAAAATTATAAGAATAACTTTTTTGTAATTTCAATGATATTAAGTTTGATATTTTTGTTTTTAGCTGCAAACCGTGTAGGACTCTTTGGGTTTGTGGGGAATCTCTTTAAAGGTACTGAGTTATATGAAGAAGAATATATAGATGGCAAGAATATTAAAATAGAATTTCCTAAAAAGAAAAAAAATCTAATATATATCTATGTGGAATCTTTAGAAAATACCTACACATCAAAAGATAATGGAGGTAATAATAATGATGATTTACTTTACCCATTATCAAAATATGCTACGGACAATATAAATTTTTCCAATACAGAAACATTAGGTGGAGCTAAAGTTGTATCTGGTACGGGTTGGACAACTGGTGGTATTGTTGCTCAAAGTGGTGGTGTTCCCTTATTAGTACCCTTGAATCAAAAACGTTTTAGTAAGAAAACAGATTTTTTACCAGGTTTATATGCACTTGGTGATATTCTGGAAAAAGAAGGATATAATCAAGAATATATGATAGGATCAGATGCAATTTTTGGAGGTCGTGAATTTTATTTTAAAAAGCATGGGAATTATAAGGTTTTTGATTTAAATACAGCTTATAAGGAAAATAAGATTGCAAAAGACTATAAAGAATTTTGGGGATATGAAGATGAAAAATTGATATCTTTCGCAAAAGAAGAAATTTTAAATCTTGCCAATGAAAATAAACCTTTTAATTTTACTATGCTTACGGTTGATACACATCACCCATATGGCTATGTTTGTAAGAATTGTGAGAGCAAATATCCAGAGCGACTTTCCAATGTCATTGCATGTAATAGTAAGCAGATTGGTGAATTGGTTGAATGGATAACTAAACAAGAGTTTTATAAGGATACAACACTAATTATTACAGGAGATCATTTGAGCATGGCAGCTGAGTATATACATAAGACATATGATAAGACATATGAGAGAACTATTTTTAATACTTTTATGAATAGTTCTATACCTGCTGCTAACACAACACATAGAAAGTTTACAAGCTTCGATATGTTTCCTACAACATTAGCTAGTATGGGAGTTCATATTGAAGGAAACCGTTTGGGGTTAGGAACAAATTTATTTTCTAGTGAAAAGACCCTTATAGAAAAGTATGGATTTGATTTTATTGACCAAGAACTACGTAAGCAATCATTATATTATAAAAGAAATATTTTAAAAAGAGGTATCACTAAATAGTGATACCTTTACTGTACAAGTCATCAAAAAATTGGAAAGCGATATTTTCTGGTACGCCTTTGGTAGTTAATAGATTTATAATATTTGTATTACTTATTTCCTCATCTTTAAGTAAGAATAAACAAGCAAACGTATTTGCTTCTCTTTCTAATTTGTTCTTTTTTATACGGATTGAGAAATTGAAATTAATATTTTGATCATAATGTAAAATGCGATGACCAAGTTCATGTAAAATTAAAAAATTTTGATAAGAAATATCTAAATCCTTTTTCATAAACAACGTATTCATATTGATGAGCATAGCATCTGTATTCATGGGAAGGATATTTTCCTCGAGGATGGAAATGTTATAAAAAGATAATAATTCTTCCAGTGTAAAATGGTGATAATTTTGTAAAGTGGATTCAATATGTTTTATATTCATTATTAAGTTATTTGCTTAGCAGCTACCTTTAATAAATCTAAAACCGTGTTGGCAAACTTTACAATTTCTTCATCACTCATTTTATCGATATCATAACCCCCATATGCTGCAATCATAGGTTGTTCAACTAAAAATTTCATAGCATCTTCGGCAGTTGAAAATCTTTGATCACTATCTCCAGTGAGTTCGTTCATACTCACATTTAAAATGTTTGCGAGTTTACTCATACGGTCAACACGAGGATAACTTTGAGCATTTACCCAACTTGAAATAGTAGATAACGGTAAATCCATTTCCCGGGCAATTATTGTCTGCGAAATTTTTTTCTTTTCCATGATTCTTTTCAAATTTTTGACAAAAATATCTCTTGCATTCTTTTCCATAAAAACTCCTTTCTTAAATTATACGATATAATCGTAATAAATCAAGCTTGATATAAAAATATTACAGTTTAGTCGTTGACACTACGATTAAACTGTAATAAAATTTGATTGTAAGAAATTATATACGAATAAAATGTATGGAAGAAGGAGGAAAATGAAACAGCAAGAAAAAATAGATCAATTTATAAGAGATTTAAAAAGTGTAAACTTCTACACAAAGAGCATTATAGAAATGAACTTGGAACTAGAAGATATTGCCAATCAATTACAAGGAGTTTCCTCTATTCAATTTAATCAAGTTTATACTTCTAAGCAAAAAGGTCCATATAAATCTAAAGTGGTGAGTCTTATGATGTTGGAAGAGCAAATGATAAAGATTAAGGAAAAGTATGAGGATAGATTAGTAGAAATAGAGAATAAATTCGAAATGATTGAAGATTTAATCGTTAAAGACATGCTTGTGGATATCCATATTTTAGGGATTCGTCATGAAGCAGTAGCCATTAAGTATAACTACAACCGACAACACATTTATCGCAAAATCAACAGTGAGTTAAAAAAGATTTTATGACATGCGACACTGTACGCTTAAAAAGATGTTACTATGATATTGTGATAATTGCGTAGGTGTTGTTTAGATAAAAAACAACACTTTTATTTTAGAAAAGGAGCAAACATGAAAAACGTAATGAAAGTAAAATTAGTAGAATGTTATAAAGTAGAAAGTAAAGAATATCCAGAATTGTTTGCGATTGGAACTACGCAGACAGAAGCAATTGAGCGTTTAGAAGTCTTGATATATGAACATAGACAAATGCTAAGGATTGCAAAAGAAGTACAAAAACTAGCTTATCAATAATAGTTATTGGTCCAGGCTTATGACCTAAAAAGAATTGCACGTTTGGTGATGGCTACCACCTAAAAAGTCTAAAACGAGAGGTTAGTATGAAAACGAAAAACTTACAACGAATAGGTCTTACAAAAAAACAAATTGATTTTGTAATGGCAGAAAATGGAAAAGATGTTAATCATGTGAAAGAACAAATGGTTTTGCGAGAAAAACAAATGAATGAGATGCAAAAAGAAAATGACCATTTATATAAGGAACTTACTAAATTGAATCAAATAGTAGAGAGATATAACGGAATTGATGTAAAGGAGTTGTTAGAAACTCAAAAAAGATATGATAAAGAACTGTTAGAATTGAAAAAATCGAATGCTATTGAGCGATTATTTGGCAATCTTCCTTTTGCTAGTAAACTGGCAAAGAAACAAGCAATACAAGAATTTGAAAAGCAAAACTTTATATTTAAGGATGATGTTTTTATTGGGGTTGACAGCTTTTTTGAAAATTTAATAAAAAATGATGCAAATGCATTTTATAAACGATGAAAGGATGAATATAAATTATGGCAATTGAAAATAAAAGACCGCAGATTAAAGAGACAGTAGGAGCACAATATGTTTGTTTTGCTCTTGATAATGAAAATGGAGTATTTAATGGAGAATATGAAGCAAAAGTAGAAAAGACAGAGGTTGTGAAGAGTGTTAGTGTTACAGAAAATGCGACAAGTACAAAAGTAAGAGCTAGTGGAAAAGATTATGAAGTAGTATCTACTCTAGCTTCAACGGATATCAGTGTTGAAGTAGTTGCATTCCCTGCTGAAACATTAGCAAAGATGCGTGGAGATGTAATTGACACTACAGGACTTATCATGAGTGGTGGCAATAGCGAACGTCCATACTTTGCTTATGGTAAGGTTGTTGAGCTTAAGAACGGATTCTATCGTTATGAATGGTATCCAAAATGTAAGCTTACAGCAAATACTGATGAAGTAACAACAAGTGATGTAGAGTTTGCAGAACAAAATGATACGTTTACGATTTCGGCTATGGCATTTAATGATAATGGAGATAATCGTACAAAAGTTGAAACAGAGTTTAAATTGCCTGAAGGATTAACGGAAGAAAAGTTCTTCAGCAAACCGATTTTATCACCAGAGGATTTAGCAGAAGTTATCCAAGGTACGTAATATGAGTGATATAACGTTAACAAATGGTGAAAATTTAGAAATTAGTATTAATTGGTTAACATTAAAGCTTTTAAGTGATTACGGACTAGAAAAACTAAATAAAAAAATGAAAAGTGAAAATAATCAAATGGAGGTTGCTTCAATATTAATTTATTCAATTTTACGCTCGAATGGGAAAAAAATTTCACATGAAGAAGCACTGTCGTTAATTAGTGTTGATGATGATTCAATATTTAAAATTTTTAATATTTTTAGTGATAAGATGAAGGCATTCAAAAAAAAACAGGAAGGGAGAATAGAATTACAAAAAAATATGAAATAAAATGGGCAGAAATTTTATATTCTGCTCTTTTAATTGGATTAAGTGAAGAAGAATTTTGGAAAATGGATCCGATAATTTTTAATGAAATGCTAATATATCACTTTGAATTAGAAAGGAGAAAATATGGATAATAATTTAAATATGAATGGAATTTTAGATGCAACAGAGATAATAGCAGACTCTTTTTCAGAGCTAATAGGTACAATGATTTCTGGATTTGAGAAAGTAATGGAATTGACTAATAATATTATAAATCTATTTCAATCATTTATAGATTTGATTTTTGATGGCGGTACTATTATTGAAGCATTTCGTAATTTAGTTGCAGAAGCTTGGCAGGTTATTCAAGAAGCATTTTTATCTGGTTGGGATAGTGTGCTAAAACCTGTTTTTGAAGGACTTACAACAGCATTTTTAAATGTCATTGAATTAGGAATTGTTCCACTCTCAAACAGTTGGCAAGAGTTTATTGAAACAGCAATAGGACAAATATTTCTTTTATGGAATTCTATTCAACAAACAATTGGAAATATACTTTCAGTAATACAACCAGTAATTAGTTTTATAACGTCGATTCCATCATTAATACAAGAAACAATTAATACAGTTTTTTCTGAATTAAATACATTTACAGGTGATGTATTTAAAAAAGTTTTATCTTTACTTCAAATAGTTACTGGCATAATAGCGTCTATGATTAAAGGAATTGTTACATATGTATCTGAATTGATAAATCAGGTATTTAGAGGTTTGGAGAATTTATTACCTAATATTATAATTGGTATTTTTAATGCAGTTATTAGAATAATAAATTCGATGATAAGAAAGCTTAATAAAACTTTCAAATTTGAACTTCCAGATTGGATACCATTTATAGGTGGAAAAAAATATGGATTAAATTTAGATGAGCTAGAAGAAGTTAAAAGATTAGCTAAAGGTGGAGACTTAATGAATGGAATAGCAATGGTTGGAGAAGCAGGACCTGAGCTGTTATTGCAAAATGGAACAAGAACAACGGTAGCACCACTTACACGTGGAGGAGGCGCAGATCCAGTAGATATCATTGACTATAACAAAATGGCACAGATTTTCATGCATTCCGTAATGGGAATGATGGATGGTGTTAGTGTAAAAATGGATCGTAGAGAATTTGGAAAACTAGTGAGTGAGGTGAATAAATGATGAAATATAAAATATCTTATGAAGGATTAGGTGGAGTGATTGATTTTTCAAAAGCTCCTTTTATTTATGCTGACCACAATCTTTTTGATTATGAGTTTTCATATGATAGTACCAATATGCCTTCTCAAAATAAAACAATACTAAATCAGATATACTCACTAGGAAAAGTAAAAACTATATCTTTACAAGTTATAGGAACTAAAAAAGCAGAAATATTAAATGATTTAGAAACAAAATTAAACTATGATATTGAAGCAAAACAGCCTGGGAAATTGTATGTTAATGATGAGTATATAAACTGTTATTTAGTAGCTTCTTCAAAAAAGGAGTGGAATCAATATGCAGCAATGGAATATATTACATTGTCATTGTTTTGTGAAAGTCCTAAATGGATTACAGAAAAAACATATGATTTCTCAATATATGAAAAAAATTCAATTGATGGAGGATTTCATTTTCCTTTGAGTTTTCCAGTTTCATTCAAATATTCATGGAAGAATATGGACATTTTAAATAATCACTATGCTCCAGTAAAGTGTAAGCTGTATTTTTATGGACCTATTAAAGATCCGAAGGTAAGAATAGGTGAAAACTTATATGCTATGAATGGTGAGTTACTTGATAGTGAACGTTATATTATTGATCAAAATGATAAAACGATTGTGAAGATTACTGCTGCTGGAGAAATAGTGAACTGTTTTGATGAAAGAGATAAGAGCAGCTCTATATTTTTACCAATTCAAATTGGTGAAAATAAAGTTGACTACGATGGAACGTTCTCTTTTTCAATTTGCCTATATACAGAAAGGAATGAGCCTAGATGGATATAGTACATGCAAAAGTAGTTAAAGAAGATGATTTAAGATTTAAAGAATGCGGGATCATAAAAAACTACAGTAAGGCTGAATTTTCACTGCATAAAGAATTGGATATGAATAAAAATGATTTTGAAATTCAGATGAGTCAAAGTGCATGGTTGAGTGCACCAATTGTATGTGGAGATTGGGTATATATTGCAGAGAGTGAGTGGGGAGGAAGGGTAGAAAAGATAACTCATACAGAAGAAATGATAAAAGTATCAGGTGTAAACTTTCGCTATCTTTTAAATCGAGACGTTTTACTTCCTCCATATAATCAAACAACGAAGAAACGCGAGAAATTATTAAATGTTAATGGATATATAGAAGATTTGATAACACAGATAAAAGATTATTCATTGTCACAAGAATGTTTAGGACTTTGTATGATAGATGATACAGGCGAGAATATATTAGTAGAAGGAGAAATCGGATATTTAACATATATGGAAGCATTAGAAAAACTAATTGAAAATGAAGATATTTATATTAGTGTTCGACATAATAGTGTTAATGATAAATTAATGATTTCAATAAAAGAGCTTGGAGTGTATGAAGATACAATTAATAAAGACTATAATATCGAAATTGATTCTTCAATAGATGAAAGTGAGAAAGTAGATCTCATTATTGGAAATAGCACAAGTGACGAGGGGAATTATCAAGTTTTTATGTATCGAGATGAAACGGGTGCGATTACAGAATTGGATTTAAATGAAACACACATAGATACGAATACAATCATTAAGCAAATCTTTGTTGATGAAAAAGTAAATTCTCTTGATGAACTAAAGAAAAAAGTGCTGGAAACTTTTAGTAAACAGAGTTTAAAGAAAACAATAGAATTGTTTTTAAAAACAGAGATAGTAAATTTTAATATTGGTGATGTAATTTCTGGTATTGATGAAATAACCACACTGGAAATCAAAACAAGGATTATAGAAAAGAAGTTAGTAATAAATGAAAAAGGCCATAGTATTGAATATAAGGTAGGTGATTAGATGGCACAAAAAGGAATTATTAAAAATACAACAGATAATGAATCATATATATCAGCTAGTGATTGGGCATATATGCAAGATTCATTAATAGGACAATCTGGGGTAATGGATTATAAAGAAAGATTAGAAGTAGTAAAAATTAACGATAATACAGTTAGGATTAAAAGTGGAGTATATTTTTTGAATGGAAAAGCAATTGTTGTCGATAATTATGAAGATATCACAATTGATAGTGGCTCGCTTGGAGTAAAACGATATGATTATATTATTGCTGAGTATGTCAAAGATGGAGAATCTGAAGGTAATGATTTTTTAGGGTTTAGAGTATTGAAAGGAATCCCATCAGCAGATATACCTCAAAAACCCGAGCTTACAAATAATGATGTAGTGGAACAAGAAATATTATGTTTAATTTATATTGATGAGATTATACTTAGTATTCAAGAAAAGACAGAAAAAGGGATAATTCAATTAAGCCAATTGTATTCAAAAAATGAAATAGATGATATGAGGTCAAAAAAAGTATTATTGACGAAACAATCTGTTTCAGCAAATACAAGTATTACTTTAAATGATAGTATTGAAAAATATGATTTTATTCTTGTAGAAGTTCAAGGTGATAATTATGGCATTGGCTCTCTTTTAATCAGTGTAAGTGATATTGTTTATTCAAATTCAACATCTACACATCAATATGAAGCAGTGGCGTTTCAGAAGGCGGCGGTGTATGCAGCAGTACAATTTAGGTTTACAAATGCTACGACATTGACTACAACAGGACATGTTGTTGCAGCATGGTCGAAAGCTTGGTTTAGAAGAGCTTATGGTATTAGAATATAGTATTTATGAAAAACTTATTTAGAAAAGAATGGTGGATGTTGGCATGTGTAAGAGCATGTAAAACAATAGCTCAAACAGCAATAGGGATAATCGGGACAAATATCCTCATAACAGATGTTAATTGGATTATTGTCTTGTCATCATCACTTTTATCAGGGTTAATTTCACTTCTTACAAGCATTCAAGGATTGCCTGAATTGGAAAATGCTACCCATTTAGGTGAAGAAGGAGATGATTAGTTGAAAAAAGGACAGACGAGTGTTCGTAATGGTATAGAAGATATTTTATTTCCAATGGAAATATGCAATATTACACAAGGTGATAATGAAGGAACACATAAAGGAACTTATGCTGTTGATTTAGCTGGAAAAGACAGCGGAAGAGATTATGCCTATTTTCCCTTTAGTGCAAGAAGTGTAGCATTAGATAGTGCTAAAAATGGAAATGCAGTGATATGGGAAAGCTTACATAAAGTACGTTTTGCAGATGGAACGATTGACTATTGTTGTATGATGGTAATTCATGATAATGACCCAACTGGTTTTTCAATAGGGTCTTCCTATAAGCAAGGTGTTCAAATGGCACAAGAAGGAACCGCAGGAATCGCTAGTGGAAACCATTTGCATGTTGAAGTAGCCAAAGGAAAATACCAAAGAGGAAATGCAGGGATGTATGAGAAGAACAAATATGGAATTTATCATTTAAAGAATAATATGCCAATTGAAAAAGTATGTTTTATGGACAATACAAAGATTATTAGAGGTATTGCTGATTGGAAATATTTAAAAGATGTAGATGATGCTATTTCAAAAAAGTTGTATTTACCAAAAGAAGCAACAGGATGGTATGTATACCCTTTACATAAACGTCCTGTAATTGGTAACCAAATCGGTTCATTAAATCCCTCAAAATATGGAGGGCTGAGTTATCAGATTTTAGCTACACCAATGAAAGATGTTGCAACAATTGAAACAAAAGAGTATGGAAAAGTAAATATTTATGTTGCTACCAATACAGGAGCAATTATAAAGTAGATAGGAGACGGTGGTATAAGCTACCGTCTTTTTTTATTGTCGCTTTTGTATATGCATAAAATTTAGTATAATAAGATATAGCGAGGTATGATATGAGATTATTTACAGTAGGTCCAGTGGAAATGTTTGAGCGAACATTAGAAGTTCGTAATAAACAAATCCCTTATTTTCGATGCCAAGAGTTTTCGGATGTAATGTTGGAGATTGAAGAGCGATTAAAAATATTATTAAAAACCGATATTGATAGCAAATGTGCAATTATTACAGGTTCTGGTAGTGCTGCTATGGAAGCTGTTGTATCAAATAGCTTAGATGAAAGTGATCATGTTTTAGTCATTGATGGTGGTAGCTTTGGAGCAAGGTTTGTCCAACTTTGTGAAATATATAAAATTCCTCATGATGTTGTTAAATTGAAATATGGTGAAATTTTAAGTGAAGAACATCTAAAGGCTTATGAAGCAAATGAATATACAGCTATGTTAGTGAATGTTCATGAAACAAGCACAGGACAACTATATGATTTGAAAATGCTCAGTGAATTTTGTGAGAAGAAAAAAATGAAATTGATTGTTGATGCCATTTCAAGTTTCTTAAGTGATGAATATAAAATGGATGAAATGAAAATTGATTGTACGATTATTAGTTCTCATAAAGCATTAGCACTAGCACCTGGTTTGAGTATGGTGATGATGAATGCATCTTTTTATGAAGAAAAGGTAAAAAATAAACCAGTTAAGAATCTTTACTTGAATTTAAATGAGCATGTAAAGAATATGGAACGAGGGCAAACCCCAAACACTCCAGCAGTGGGTATTTGTTATGAAATGCTAGATATGTTGCGTCATATACAAGAAAAAGGAATTCAAAATATTATTCGTGAGACAAGTGCAAGAGCGACTAAGTTTCGATCAAAAATCAAAGAAATTGGTCTTGAGATACCAAACTATCCATTAAGTAATACATTAACACCAGTATATTTTAAAGATGGTAATGCATTTGAAATATATGAATATTTAAAAAATAATTATGATATTTATGTTACACCTAGTGGAGGAGCGTTAAAAGATAAACTTCTTCGTGTAGGTCATATAGGGCATATGAAGGATGAATATTATGATGATTTAATAATGAAAATGAGAGAGGTCTTATAATGAAAGCAATTCTTATGGCTGCAGGAATGGGAACAAGAATTTCATCAGAAACCAATAAACCGAAGAGTTTATTACCCCTTAAAAATGAAAGTTTGATTATGCATACGGTTAAGCTACTACAAAAAAATAATATCGATGTGTATATTATCTTAGGATATAAAGGATATACACTTCGTGAAGAATTAAAAGATATGAATATTACCTTTTTTGAAAATCCTTTTTATGAAGTTACAAATAGTATTGCATCATTATGGTTTGCTCGAGATTTATTAGATGGTGAAGATATTCTACTAGCAAATGCAGATGTTTTTTATACACAAGAAATTTTGGATGAATTGGTGAAACAACAAGATGAAGTAACGATGCTTGCTGATTCAAGTCGAATCAAAGAAGGTGATTATTTCTTTAAATGTGAAGGTAATAGATTAATAGATTATGGAAAAGAATTAAAGGAAAAAGATCGTAGTTGTGAATATGTTGGTATTGCTAAGATAAGTAAAACATTTTTACCAACATTTAAAAAACAATTGGAAGAGCTTGTGACTACAGGACAATATAATTTTTGGTGGGAAAATACCTTGTATAGTATGAAAGACGAAGTTGATATTATCGTGAAAGATATCAATGGATATTTTTGGGGAGAAGTAGATACGAAAGAAGATTATCGTCGTATTTTAGATTATATTAATAGTTAAAAAGGGAGGACATGTATGAGATTGAAAAATAGTTTTATAAAAATATTTATCATGTCTCTATGCAATGTCCTTTTTTTAATGAATATAGGTTTTATATCTGCTGAAGAAGAGGATGAGGATGTTTGTGGTTTTATCGATGTTTGGTACAAAGAGAGCCGTGTGATTACACATGCACTTGGTGGCATTGATGGAAAAACTTATACAAATTCAATTGAGGCTTTAGAATATAATTATGAAAATGGAAAACGTTATTTTGAAGCTGATTTCCTAATGACCTCAGATGGAGGTATTGTATTAAATCATAAATGGGATACGCAAAGGAATTTAGTAGATTATCCAAATGGCTATATACCTAGTAAAGAAGAATTTAAATCCAACTTGGTACATTATAAGTATTCGCCTACAACAATTATAGAATTGCTAGATTTTATGGATGCACATCCAGATGTGCGAATTGCTACAGATATTAAATATGATGATATAACTCAAGTAGAGCAAATCATTGAAAAAATTGTCTTTGTAGCGAAAGATAGAAAGTATGAAGATGTTTTAGATCAATTTATTATTCAGTTTTATTCAGAAGATAATTATTTTGAATTAAAAAAATTGTATCCGTTTAAAGATTGGATATATGCACTCTATGCAGAAAAAAACATGGATTATAAAAGAGTGGTTGGATTTTGTAAAGAACAAGACATTCATGCTGTTCTAATGTCCTATAAATGGGTTGAAGATGAACACACATTGGATATATTTAATGAACATGATATAAAGGTTTATGTTTATACTTTGAACAAATTAGAAGATATTTATACTATGTTAGATTTTGGTGCTTATGGCATTTATAGTGATTATGTCACAAATCGAGATTTGTATTTAAGAGAAATTTATACTTTAGAAGAAATTGCGAAAGTAAATATGGAGATTGCTATAAAATGGTTGATAAATCCTTGACATTTTAATAAATAAGTTATACTATTAGTGAGCAAGAAAGTTAGTAGAAAGCAGAAGTCCCACTTCTCACCTGCTGTCAGATAAGACAAAGGTTTACAGCTACATCATTAGATAACATAATGACAAGTATGTAAAGTGGGCAATTTATGCTCACTTTTTATATGCGAGGAGGTGTCTGTTATTAGAAAAGTAGTACCAAATAATGTCAATACAGATTTAGTAAATGAAAAGATCCGTTTTAGAGAAGTGCTTGTAATTGACGCAGATGGAACACAATTAGGTGTGATGAGCCGTGATGAAGCATTGAAGGTGGCGTATGATCAAGAATTAGACTTGTTGTGTGTGGCTCCGAAAGGAAACCCACCAGTATGTAAGATTTTAGATTATGGACGTTATCGTTTTGAAGCGCAAAAAAAGGAAAAGGAAGCGAAGAAGAATCGACATGTTGTTGAGTTAAAATCGCTACGTTTGCCGCCAAATATTGATAAACATGATTTTGATACAAAATTACGTCATGCACGTAAGTTTATTGAGCAAGGTCATAAAGTAAAAATCGATATGCGTTTTAGAGGACGTTTGATTACTAGGGTTGATGTTGGTAGAAAAGCAATGAATCAATTCATTGAAGAAATATCAGATATTGCACAAGTAGAGAAAAGGGCGTCACTTGAAGGGAATACAATGTCTTGTGTGTTAGCCCCACTCACAAAGAAAGCTAAGTAGGAGGAAAAGAATATGCCAAAGATGAAATCACATAGTGGATTAGCAAAACGTGTGAAGAAAACAGGTTCTGGTAAATTAAAAAGAAGCCATGCTTATACATCTCACCGTTTCCATGGGAAAACAAAAAAACAAAGAAGACATTTAGCGAAGTCAGCATTAGTAAGTAAGAGCGATTATAAACGTATCAAGCTAATGCTGCCAAAATAGGATAGGAGGAATTTGATATGCCAAGAGTAAAAGGTGGAACAGTAACACGCGCTAGAAGAAAAAAGACGATTAAATTAGCGAAGGGGTACTTTGGATCAAAACACATCCTATACCGTACAGCTAACGAACAGGTAATGCATTCATTGAAATATGCTTACCGTGATAGAAGACAATTGAAACGTGATATGCGTAAATTATGGATCTCACGTATCAATGCAGCTGCAAGAATGAATGGATTAAGCTATTCAAAATTAACTTGTGGATTAAAATGGGCGAACATTCAGATTAACCGTAAAATGTTATCAGAAATGGCAATCCATGATGAAAAAGGATTTACAGCAATCTGTGATGCAGCTAAGAAAGCATTAGAAAAAGGTCCACAAGCTGTTAAAGAAGAAAAAGCTCCAGCAGCTAAAAAAGCAGAAGCAAAAACAGTTGATACTGAAAAGAAAACAACAGCTAAAAAAGCACCTGCTAAAAAAGTAGCAAAAGCAGACGAAGAAAAGCCTGCAGCTAAGAAAACAACTGCAAAAAAAGCAGATGAAGAGAAAAAGCCAGCAGCAAAGAAACCAGCGGCGAAAAAAACAGAAGCTAAGGACAAAGAGTAATCTTTACTATCTGCCCTTATGGAAAAAAACTATGAAATTCGACACACTCTTAACGAACTATTAGTTGGGTTGTTCAACTATATTTTATATATTGAGGAACGTAACTTAAAAGATAAGGGAGTAGACCTTTCAATGAATGAAGTTCATATCATTGAAAATATCGAAAAGGGAAGTGACAACTCTATGTCACATTTGGCTGGAAGAATGATGGTAACCCAAGGAACTTTAACTACCAATGTCGCTAAATTAATCAAAAAAGGATATGTTGAAAAATATCGTGATGAAAAAGATAAACGTGTATTTCGGTTAGTATTGACGGAAAAAGCGAAGCCTATTTTATCGATTCATGAAGATTTTCATCATAACTTGATTGACAAAGCTATTGGAGATTTAGGACTTGATGAAAATATTGTTCTGAACCAGACACTTGAAGGTATCTTAGCATACTTTCGAGAAGAATATCGAAATAAGGCGAATATTTAAAGCACCGAAAGGTGTTTTTTTTGTATCTATTGTAAACAAATGACAACAAAAACGTTTACAATAGATATAGGATATGCTATTCTTGTTTACGAAAAGGGGAAATCTTATGAAATTAACAATCAAAGAAATGTGTATATCTTCTATGTTTGCACTTATTATTGCAATGGGTGCGTTTATAAAGATACCGATATCGCTTGTGCCTGTTACGATGCAGACATTATTTGTAATACTATGTGCACTATTATTAGGGTCTAAATTAGCCACTTTATCAGTACTCTTGTACATTGCGATAGGATTAGTTGGAATTCCTGTGTTTGCAAATGGCGGAGGAATTACGTATGTCTTGCAACCATCTTTTGGTTATTTGCTAGGCTTTTTACTGGCCGCTAAAGTAGTGGGATCACTCAAAGATAAATTTACTTCATTTGGGACAATGTTATGTCTTTGTATTTTTGGAATGCTTATTATTTATGCAATTGGGTTTGGTTATTTCTATTTCATTCAAAATATTTACTTTGGAAAGAATTTTAAATTTGGTTGGATGTTCTATAACTTATTCCTTGTATATCTTCCAGGAGATATTCTTGCATGTATAGCAGCAGCCATAATAAAGCAAAAAGTAGCAATAGTTGTGAAATTACCGTCATCTTCTGTATGAAAACGGATGACATATAAAATAGAATGTTATATAATAGGAATGCTAATGATAATAAACTATCCACGTTATTATTAGCTGGATGTAAGAATCCCCTCCAAGTTTTCTTACATCCTTTTTTTTATAAAAAGTATTTACTTTGATAATCGAACTATGTATAATAGAAACAGCTTTGAATTTCAAAGCAATTTAATTTAGGAGGAACATATGATGATAGAAGATATAAAAAAAGTATTAGTTGAAGCGATTAACGTTGATGAAAATGATGTTAAACCTGAAGCAAATTTAAAAGATGATTTAGGGATTGACTCTTTGTCTGCAGTAGAACTTGCATTGGAGCTTGAAACAGAGTTTGATGTTCGTATTGAAGATGATGAATTAGCTAAGTTAGAAACAGTACAAGATATCATTGATATAATTAATGCAAAGAAATAAACATGTAAGCTAAGATTTCTTAGCTTTTTTATATAAGAGGTGATGGGTATGGATACAAAAAAAGTAAAACAAATAATGGAGTTGTTTGAAGATAGTACACTTATGGAAATGGATTTAGAAGTTGAAGATCTTAAAATTCGTATGAAAAAAGCAAGTGCTTCACAACACGTAGTTCCTTATGTGGAATCAATGCCAATCCAAATGGAGCAAGCACAAAAGGATTCTTCACATTTAGGAGAGGCAATAAAAAGTCCCCTTGTTGGTACTTTCTATGCCGCTGCTAGTGAAGGAGCAAAACCTTTTGTAGAAGTTGGTACACAAGTAGCAAAAGGGGATACATTATGTATTATTGAAGCAATGAAAGTAATGAATGAAATCAAAGCAGAGCGTGATGGAACCATTACATCAATTGTGGTTAAAAATAACGATATGGTTCAATTTGATGATGTATTAATGTATATTGAATAGGAGTTTTTATGATCAAAAAGATATTGATTGCAAATCGCGGAGAGATTGCGGTAAGAATTATTCGCACATGTAAAGAGATGGGTATCGAAACGGTAGCTATTTATTCAAGTGCGGATAAAGATGCATTGCATGCTCAACTAGCAAATGAGGCAATTTGTGTAGGGGGGCCTAAAGCGACAGATTCTTATTTAAATATGAATAATATTATTCAAGCAGCTTGTAGCAGTGGCTGTGATGCAATTCATCCAGGATTTGGTTTTTTAAGTGAGAATCCAAAGTTTGCTCGTTTAGTAAAACAGTGTGATTTGATTTTTATTGGACCAGACGCAGAGATTATTGAAAAGCTTGGAAATAAAGCAATGGCAAGAAAAATGATGATGGAAGCAGGCGTACCAGTAGTTCCAGGATCAAAGGAAATTTTGATGAATGTAGAACAAGGTATAGAACTTGCTAAGGAAATGAGTTATCCAGTAATTATCAAAGCTTCTAATGGTGGCGGAGGACGTGGTATGCGTATCGTTCATCAAGAAGAGGATTTTGAAGCAGCATTTCATAGTGCCAAGGCAGAAGCAAAAGCTTGTTTTGGCGATGATGATGTTTATTTGGAAAAATATATTGAAAATCCTAAGCATATTGAGGTTCAGTTGATTGGTGATTCTTTTGGTAATGTGATTCATTTGTATGAACGTGATTGCTCTTTTCAAAGACGTAATCAAAAAATGATAGAAGAAGCACCATGCCATATTCTTGATCAAGAAACACGTGAAAAGATGGTAGATGCAGCTGTGCGAGCATGTAAATATGTTGGTTATAACAGTGTTGGAACAATTGAATTTTTGTTGGATAAATATAATAACTATTATTTTATGGAAATGAATACTCGTATCCAAGTTGAGCATCCGATTACAGAGATGATCACAGGTATTGATATTGTGAAACAACAGATTCGTATTGCGGATCAAAAGAAATTAAATATTGAACAGGATGAAATTAAGTGTGAGGGTTATGCACTTGAATGTCGAATTAATGCAGAGGATATTCGTCGTGATTTTGCACCTAGTCCAGGAAAAATTAATTTTCTTCATATACCAGGAGGAAGAGGTATTCGTCATGATGGAGCTGTCTATTGTGGATATGAAATACCACCATATTATGATTCAATGATTTTAAAAATGATCACCTTTGCACCAACGCGTTTAGAATGTATCAAAAAAATGCGTAGTGCTCTTTCTGAGTTGATTATTGATGGAGTTCAAACCAATATAGAGTTTCATTATTTAGTATTACATAATAAAAAGTTTGTAGAAGGCAGATATGATACAGGGTTTGCTGAAGAATATATAAAGGAGTTGAACGCAAATGGAGAATTTATTTAAGAAACGTCAAGAACGGCTGGATATATTTCATAGTTTAAGAAAAAAAGTTGTTCATGAAAACATAAAAAAAGAAATACCTGACAATGTTTTTAAGACGTGTGATAAATGTAATGAGAGTTTACCTTATATTGATTTAGTAAATAATTTATATGTTTGTGAACGTTGTGGACATCATATTAAAATTAGTGGTCGTGAAAGAATACGGCAGTTGTTTGATGAAAATACGTTTAAAGAGTTTGATAAACATATAAGTAGTAAAAATGATGATCATTTTGCTGGATATGATGAAAAGCTAGATAAGTATAAACGTTCAACTGGATTAGAAGAAGCTGTAATTTGTGGAGTAGCTAAAATTGATAATCATAAAGTTGCTATCGCTATCATGGATTCTAATTTCATGATGGGAAGTATGGGACAAGTGGTAGGTGAGAAAATCACTAGAGTAATTGAATATGCAATGAAAAAGAAACTACCTTTGATTATCAGTTCTACAAGTGGTGGAGCTAGAATGCAAGAAGGAATTATATCATTAATGCAGATGGCAAAAACTAGTAGTGCGTTAAAACGTTATTCTGATCAGGGAGGATTTTATATTTCGTTACTAACAAACCCAACGACTGGTGGGGTTAGTGCAAGTTTTGCCATGTTGGGGGATATTATTATTGCTGAACCTGATGCATTGGTTGGGTTTGCAGGAAAACGAGTAATTGAAAAGACGATTAATGAAGTATTGCCCAAAGGGTTTCAGCGATCAGAGTTTTTATTAGAGAAGGGATTTGTTGATATGGTTGTAGAACGTAAGGATTTACGAAAAACGTTAAGCGACCTTATTGCATTTCATGTAGGTAAATAATATGAACTTAAGAGAATGTGAAATATTAATAAAAAGCTTAGAAGCAGAAAAAGCTAAGATTGAAAATGTAAATACTGAATATTATGACGAACTAGATGCGCAAATTAAACGGATTCAAAAAGAAACATATTCGAATTTGAGTGCTTGGGATCGTGTATACCTAGCACGTCATGCAGATCGTCCAAAGGCGCAAGATTATATTGATTTATTATTTGATAATTTTTATGAGTTACATGGAGATCGTGGTGTAAAGGATGATCGTGCTTTGATTGGTGGGATTGCATATTTTAATGGAACACCAGTTACCATTTTGGCACAGGCTAAGGGAAAGACAACAAAAGAGAATATTGAGCGAAACTTTGGAATGATGAATCCAGAAGGGTATCGCAAAGCATTGCGATTGGCAAAACAAGCAGAGAAGTTTGGTAGACCAATTATTAATATCGTTGATACATCGGGTGCTTTTCCTGGAAAAGAAGCGGAAGAAAGAGGACAAGCAGAGGCGATTGCCAAGTGTTTGTATACCTTTTCTAACTTAAGAGTGCCAATCATTAGTATTGTAATTAGCGAAGGTGGCAGTGGTGGTGCATTGGCACTGAGTGTTGCTGATCGTATTGCTATGTTGGAAAATGCAATCTACTCTATTCTTTCACCAGAAGGGTTTGCATCTATTTTATGGAAAGATGAAAGTCGCGCTCAGGAAGCAGCGGAAGTAATGAAGCTTACATCTTATGATTTGCTAGGAAAGAAAGTAATTGATGCAATTATCAAGGAACCATTAGGTGGTGCTCAAGAATGTATTGAATATGTAGCAGAGAATATGAAGAAGTATATTGAAGAAGAATTGGCAGTTCTTAGCAAAATGCGAATGAAAGATATGTTGGAAAAACGATATATGAAGTTTCGTAAGATAGGGATGATATAACATGGAAAATATAGAAATAGCAGGAAGTGGATATGCAATTGCAGAGCATTGTATATCCAATCATGATCTTGAAAAGATACTAGATACAAATGATGAATGGATTACAACTAGAACAGGAATCAAAACTAGGTATGTGAGTAGTGATGAGAATACCAGTGATTTGGGATATCGTGCTGCTTGTCAGGCGATTGAAAAAGCTAAGATTGAAAAAAGTGATATTGATCTAATTATTGTTGGAACGATTACACCAGATAATATCACGCCTTCTTGTGCATGTTTGATTCAAGATAAATTAGGATTAAATGAAGCAAAAATTATGGCTTTTGATATAAGTGCAGCATGTACAGGATTTGTCTATGCGATGCAAATTGCTACCTATATGTTGAGTGAGTATTCGTGTGCACTTGTTGTAGGAGCAGATGTAAATAGTAAACTTATGGACTATGAGGATCGCAATACATCAATTTTGTTTGGTGATGGAGCAGGAGCTGTTATCTTAAAAAAGACCAAAAGTTCAAAACAAATTCATCATTATGCACAAAGTAGTGGTGATCATGATGGTTTCTTAAAAGGTCAAGGAATTCAGATGGCACAACCGCTTGTAAATGCCAACCGTGAAGTTGGATTTTTAAAGCAAAATGGGAGCGAAGTATTTCGTTTTGCAGTAAAAGCATTGGAAGAGGCGATTGTTGAAGTTTTAAAAAAGGCAGATAAGAATATTGATGAGATTGATTACATTATTCCTCATCAAGCGAATATTAGAATTATTCGCAATGTCGCAAAACGCATGAAATTGCCAGTAGAAAAATTTTATACAAATTTAGATGTATATGGAAATACATCTGGTGGAAGTATTCCAATTGCTTTTGCGCAAGCATATGAGCAAGGTGTTATTAAAGCGGGAATGAAAATTATAATGGTAGGATTTGGAGCAGGATTTACATATGCTGCAAGTTATGTCGAACTATAGGAGAGAAGTATGTTAAATAAGATATTAAAGATAAAGTATCCAATTATTCAAGGAGCAATGGCAAATATTGCAACTGCAGAGTTTGCAGCAGCTGTGAGCAATTGTGGGGGACTTGGAATTATTGGAACAGGTGCGATGAATGTCGAGGAAGCAAGAGCTTCCATTCAAAAGTGTAAAAAGCTTACCGAAAAACCGTTTGGCGTAAATGTAATGATGATGAATCCATACACTAAAGAAATTATGGAAATGATTGCGGAAGAAAAAGTAGCGGTAGTTACAACAGGTGCAGGAAATCCAGGGATTTATATGGATATGCTGAAGGCATCAGGAGCAAAAGTATTTCCAGTTGTTCCAAGTGTAGCATTAGCGATTCGTATGGAGCGTTCAGGTGCAGATGCACTTATTGTAGAAGGTGGCGAAGCAGGTGGCCATGTTGGGGAACAAACAACAATGGCATTGGTTCCACAAGTTGTTGATGCTGTTAACATTCCTGTAATTGCTGCTGGAGGAGTTGCAGATGGTCGTGGATTAAATGCAGCATTATCGTTAGGGGCAATTGGGGTACAAGTTGGAACTTGTTTATTGGTTGCGGATGAATGTCCAATCCATGAGAATTATAAATTGGCAACAATCAAAGCGAAAGACACAGATACGATAGTGACAGGAAGAAGTTTGAATAGTCCTGTACGGGTTATGAAAAATAAAATGACACGTGAACATTTACGATTAGAAGCAGAAGTAAGTGATCGTGAAGAACTTGAAAAATTGACTTTAGGAGCACTTCGTAAAGCGGTGTTTGAAGGTGATATGCAAAATGGATCAGTTATGATGGGACAAATTGCTGGGATGTGTAAAGAACAAAAGCCATTACAAAAAATATTAGATGATATTATGGAAGGCAGTAAAAAAGAATTGCAAAACTTGATAAGTAAACATGAGGAGATGTCATGGTAAACGAATTAAAACGAAATGATAAAAAATTATCATTTCCCTTAATCCAAGGTGGTATGGGAGTAGGTGTATCACTATCAGGATTGGCTGGTGCTGTTATGAAAGAGGGATGTATGGGCGTTATTAGTGCTGCTCATCCAGGATATCGAAAGGAAACATTCCGTTTGGATTCAATTAAAGCAAATTGTGATGCAATAATAGAGGAAGTAAAGAAAGCAAAAGAAATTGCTTGTGGAAAAGGATTGTTAGGAATCAATATTATGGCAGCTAGTAAAGATTATATTGCATATGTGAAAGCGGCCGTAAAAGCAAAAGTAGATGCTATTATTTCTGGAGCAGGATTGCCTTTGGATTTACCAAGTTATGTGGATGATGAAAGTATTTTATTGGCACCAATTGTATCCAGTGGAAAAGCAGCTCGATTAATTTGTAAGATATGGGATAAAAGGCATCATGTGACACCTGACTTCATTGTGATTGAAGGTAGTGAAGCTGGTGGTCATTTGGGGTTTAAACGTGATGATCTTCTAGATGATACATGTGAATCATTAGAGAAAATCTATGCAGATGTGAAAACGGAATTAAAGCCTTATCAAGATAAGTATCAAAAAGATATTCCTGTCTTTGTGGCTGGTGGAATATACGATGGTGAAGATATCGCCAAATATATTAAAATGGGAGCAGATGGTGTGCAGATGGGAACGCGTTTTATCGCAACCAATGAATGTGATGCAGCCTTAGCTTTTAAGCAAATGGTTGTAGATAGCACAATGGAAAATATTGAAATTGTTCAAAGCCCTACTGGCTTTCCAGGTAGAGGAATTATGAATTCGTTTATGAAGAGAACAAAAGAACGTGGAAATGTTACAATCAAAAAATGTTTGGATTGTTTAACTCCATGTAATCCAAGTGATACACCTTATTGTATCAGTGAAGCATTGATTCAAGCAGTACAAGGTAATGTTGAAAATGGACTTGTTTTTGTTGGTAGTAATGCTCACCGTGTTCAAGAGATTGTTAGTGTAAAACACTTGATTGATGAACTAAAATTAGAAACGCATAAATGGTTGGGGGATAAAATATGAAAATAGGATATTTATTTGCTGGACAAGGCTCGCAATATGTGGGGATGGGAAAAGATTTATATGAAAAATATCCAGAAGCAAAACAAATATATGAGCAAGTGAAATTGGATTTTGATGTGAAAGAAGCTTGCTTTGAGGGACCTGAAGAAAGGTTAAATGATACAGCCTATGCACAAAGTTGTATCTTGGTTACTTCTATGGCAATTGCCGAAGTTGTAAAAGCAAAGGGAATAATCCCTGAATATGTTGCAGGATTAAGTCTAGGAGAATACAGTGCGCTTTGTTATGCAGAAGCATTTGATGTTAATACAGCAGCTAATATTACACGGATGCGTGGGCAGATTATGGCGAATGCATTGCCTAAAGGAACAACTGGGATGGCAGCGATATTAAACCTTGATGAAGCAATTATTAAAGAAGTGTGTGATGATATTTCGGCTACAGTAGGTGTATGTGAAATTGCGAATTATAATTGTCCTGGACAAATTGTTATCACAGGAACACAACAAGCAATGGAAAAGGCATGTGAGGTATTGCTTGAAAAAGGTGCAAGAAGAGCAATTCCATTAAATGTTAGTGGCGCGTTTCATTCAAGCTTATTGGAAGATGCTTCGCTTGAGTTAAATAAGGTATTGAAAGCAGAAGCAATTCAAAAACCAAACATTAAGGTTGTTTATAATATTAGTGGTAAAGAAGAGAATGATGATGTTGTTAATATTCTTACAAAACAGATTAAATCTAGTGTATATTTTATGCAATCTATTCAATATATGATTGATCAAGGTGTAGATACTTTTATTGAAATTGGTCCTGGATCGGCATTGAAAGGGTTTGTAAGAAAAGTTAATAGAGATGTGAAAGTATATAGTGTAGATACAGTAGAAACATTGGATAAAATGTTGGAAGAGGTGAAGAATAATGGATAATAAAGTTGCGTTAATTACAGGAGCAAGTCAAGGAATTGGAAAAGAAATTGCCATTATGATGGCAAAAGAAGGGTATGATATTGTAATTAATTATATTGGTGATGATACAAATGCAAAAGAGGTAAGTGAACTTTGTGAAACTTATGGTGTTAAGACGTTATGTGTGATGGCAGATGTGACAGATTTTGATGCTGTAGGAAAAATGTTTGAAGAAACATTATCAACATTTGGAAAAATTGATGTTCTTGTAAATAATTCAGGAATTACCAAAGATACGTTGTTATTACGTATGAGTGAGGCAGATTTTGATGCTGTTATCGATGTGAACTTAAAGGGAACATTTAATTGCATCAAACATGCAGCGAAACCAATGATGAAACAACGCAGTGGTTCCATCATTAGTATGGCAAGCGTAATTGGTTTGATTGGTAATGTAGGACAAGCAAATTATGCAGCTAGTAAAGCGGGAATTATTGGCTTAACAAAATCGGTTGCTAGAGAGCTAGCTCCTCGTGGTATTAGAGCAAATGCAATAGCTCCTGGTTTTATTTCAACGAAAATGACGGATGTCTTAGATGAGCAAGTGAAAGAAGCAATTTTAAAACAAATTCCATTGAATGAATTAGGAACAATGGAGGATGTAGCTAATATGGTTTGCTTTTTAGCGAGCGATAAGAGTCGTTATGTTACAGGTCAAGTATTAAAAGTTGATGGCGGAATGGTGATGTAAGGAGATACTTATGAAAAAAAGAGTAGTAATTACAGGACTTGGTGCCTTATCACCAATTGGAAATACGGTAACGGATTTATGGAAATCTATTCGTGAAGGAAAGTGTGGTATTGAAAAGATAACTCATTTTGATACGACAGATTTCAAAGCAAAATTAGCAGGTGAAGTAAAAGACTTAGATATGGAACAGTATTTTAGTAAGCGTGATTTAAAATTTAATGATCGCTTTACTCAGTTTGCAAGGATTGCTGCTAAACAAGCAATGATGGATTCTCAACTTGATACTTCAACAATTGATACACAACGTTTTGGTGTCATTATTGCATCTGGTATTGGTGGTATTGAATCTATTGAGAACGCAGAAGACACTTTAAAAGAAAGAGGACCTTCACGTGTATCACCATTCTTTATCCCTATGGCATTGGTTAATTTGGCAGCAGGTAATGTTGCGATTGATGTAGGAGCAAAAGGGCATTGTTCTTCACAAGTAACTGCTTGTGCAGCTGCAAGTAATGCAATAGGGGAAGCTTTTCATAAAATTCGTGATGGATATGAAGATGTAATGTTAGCTGGAGGAAGTGAAGCATCTATTACACCATTGGCAATCGCTGGATTTGCATCAATGCGTGCACTGCATACAGGTGAAGATCCAAATCGTGCAAGTATTCCTTTTGATAAGGAACGTAGTGGATTTGTGATGGGGGAAGGTGCAGGTGTTTTGGTTCTAGAAGAGTTAGAACATGCACAGAAAAGAAAGGCAAAGATCTATGGTGAAATTATAGGATATGGATCTACTTGTGATGCTTTTCATATCACAGCTCCTATCGATGATGGTAGTGGCGGAAGAGATGCCATGTTAAGAGCAATTAAAGATGCAGATATTAAAGCAGAGGATATTGCGTATATCAATGCACATGGTACAAGTACACCATTAAATGATAAAACTGAAACAATGGCAATTAAAGGTGCGTTTAAGGATCATGCATATAACTTAGCAGTTTCATCTACAAAATCTAATACAGGACATCTTTTAGGGGCGTCTGGAGCGATTGAAGCTTTGATTACGGTAAAAGCGGTGCAAGAAGGGTTTATCCCTGCTACAATCAATTATCAAAACGCTGATGATGATTGTGATTTGGATATTGTACCAAATCATGGAAGAGAACAAGAAATGCAATATGCTATGAGTAATTCATTAGGTTTTGGTGGACATAATGTATCTTTAATCTTTAAGAAATGGGAGGATTAGAAAATGTTGTATAATTCAAATCAAATTCAAGAAATCATACCACATCGTTATCCATTTTTATTAGTGGATACAATTGAAGAAATTAGTGAAGATGGTCAAACGATTATTGGAAAGAAATGTATTAGTGCAAATGAAATGCAATTTTTAGGTCATTTTCCTCAAAAGCATGTAATGCCTGGGGTATTGATTGTGGAAGCATTAGCACAAACAGGATGTGTTTTGCTTTTGTCGAAAGAAGAAAATAAAGGGAAAATTGGCTTCTTTGCAGGTATTAATAAATTGCGCTTTAAACGTCAAGTTATTCCAGGTGATGTACTAACATTAAAGGTTACACTGACAAATCAAAGAGCGGGTATCTATTTTGCTGATGTAGAAGCATCAGTTGAAAATCAAATTGCTGTAAAAGGCGAAATCATGTGTGCCGTAGGAGAATAAGATGATTATTGGAATTGGATGTGACATTGTTGAGATTGATAGGATAAAAGATAAGCAGGAAGAATTGGCTAAGCGAATTTTAACCCAAGCAGAATATCAACTTTATAAAAGTTATGCTGTAAAGCGTAGATTAGAATTTCTAGTAGGTCGATTTGCTGCTAAAGAGGCAATTTTTAAAGCTTGTAATAAAACGGTATTAATCTCAAATATAGAAGTGTTGCAAGGTGATAGTGGGGAACCCATTTGTAATTGGGGAGACTATCAGATTCATATATCGATCGCACATGAAAAGCATTATGCAATAGCATATGCGATTTGTGAAAAGTAGAGGTGGAAAATGACTTTTTTTCAAATATTTAGAACTATATTTATTCTTCCATTTGCTTGGATAAGTGCTCTTTTATGTCGGCGTAAACCGATGGAAAAGCGATATAAAAAGCTACAGTGGTGGTCTACATTTATTATTAAGTATTTAGGATATAAGTTGGAAGTGGAAGGTGTTGAAAACATTCCATTGGATGAACCTATTCTTTTTGTATCAAATCATCAAGGAACATTAGATCCTGCTTTGGTGATTGCCACTTGTCCCAAACCAATGGCATTTATTTCAAAAAAGAAAAATGAAAAGCTTCCAGTATTTGGAAGCTGGGCAATTACTATAGGTGTTATTCATTTTGATCATGATACAAGAGGGGGAAATGTTTATATGCTTCGTGAAGCAGCAAGAGAACTTAAAGCTGGTAAACGCTTATTAATCTTCCCTGAAGGTACAAGATCGCGCGGAGATCATATGAATCCTTTTAAAACGGGAGCATTGCAACCTGCATATTTAGCGAAAGCAACCCTTGTGCCAGTAACGTTAAATAATGCATATTGTATTGATGATAAAAAAGATAAGAACAAGAATTTGAAAATAACGTATGGTAAACCAATTCGACATGAAGAATATAAACAATATAAGTATGATGAAATGTCAGATATTGTTTATAAGGAAATTGAGAAGAATATTATATATCATGAAGAGCAATCATAGATTGCTTTTTTTATGATGCTTAGTTTTATAATATAAGTATTGACTATTCCTTTAGGGAAGCGTTTATAATATTAAAAAAGGAATCGATAAATTATGAACAACTTAGTTAAAATTAGAGATGTATCCAATAAATACAATATAACGGCTCGTACATTACGATATTACGAAGACATGGGTCTTTTGCATAGTATTCGAAATGATGATGTCGCTTATAGGATGTATGATGAGAAGGCTGTAAGACGGATTGAACAGATACTTATCTTACGTAAATTAAACATTAGCATAAAAGATATTCAACGAATTTTCAATGCTGATGGTTCGGATGTAGTACTAGAAGTATTAGGGAAAAAAGTAGATACGATTGATGGTGAAGTTTCTTTGTTACATGAACTAAAAGATATTGTTTTAGACTTTATAAAAGAAATAGAAAATATGAGTTTTACAGATAATGCAGATATAAAACAATTGTATGATAAGGCAAAGGCAATTGAAACACAATTTGTAAGTGCTGACTATATAGGAAAACCATCTAATGTAAATCGTTTGATCGAAATAAGTGAGCAATTAGATAAAAAAATTCCTGATGTAATGGTTGTCAGAGTTCCATCTTTCAAGGCAATCACTTCTGGTGATCAAACTTGGATGGATATATTCAAAGAAGGTGGTTATATGTTTCAATTATGGCAATACTATCATTTGTTTAAGCCTGTAATTTTCGATTGTTTAGATTTCACATTACCTAAAAATGATAAAGCAGAGATGATATGTGCATTAAAAGAAGATGTTATTGAAGCGGATGTTCCACCATTTCAAATGATTGATTTTCCAGGTGGATTATATGCTATGGCAGTTAGTATTGATGAAGATGATGAAAGCATTCAAAAAGTACAAGATAAAATCTATAGGTGGATTGATAATACAAATTTTGAAGTTGATAACACTCGTGATTACATGTTTAATATGCCTTATTTAGATGAAGATAACATATACAATAAGGATATAGAAAAAGGACTTGGGTATAAACAAATGCAGAGATATGTCCCAATAAAGTTGAAAGATGAAAATAAGTAATTTATAGTATTTGTATGAGGTATTGCACTATGCAATATTATAAGAAAAACAGTGAGGTAATATATGCGAAAAACGTTAGTAGAGTTAGCAGAATACTTAAAGCTTATCATTGTTCCCGAAACGGATGAAGCATATGCAGTAAACCCTATAGTTAGCAATATTTCAAATGAAGAAAATATTCGCCATGGGATTTCGGCGTTTAGAATTTTTTTATTGCGGTTTTATGATGAAATAATTACAAAAGGGAATGAATATGATGCCTATAAAAAAGTTGCTCATGAATATGAAAATCGTACTACTTTATCTGGATATTATCCATTTTTAAACAATCTAAAAATATTATTGATGAAGATTGGTTTTTATGGGAAATTAGAAAATAATCATCAATATTTACGATGCGATAATAAAATATTTAATGAGAAGATCACCACAGCTAAAAATATTGAGTGTTTACAGTTTTTAAGCGAGTGTGGGATATGTATAGAAGGAATAGATTTACAAGATAAAAAGCAAAATTTAGCTAATATAAAAACAGTCAATATATCCTATCCTGACGATTCTGCAATGCTGGTTGGATTAAAAGCTATGATAGTAGCTGAAAAAGAATTTGGTACACTTACCAATCAAGACGTTTTTTTACGGTGCGATTATAGAATATTAAAAAACGCTGATGTAGATATAACTTTAATTGTGAAAGACACAATCCATAGCTTACCAATAGATATACAAGCTTTTGTATTACAATTGCATCATCAATATTTGGATAAAGGATTGAAGGTTATTGTCGAAATAAAGGGATATTGGGTATATATTAAATACATGTATAAAAGAAAAGATCTATGGGGAATCAATGCATCACTAAACAATGGATTTCATATAAATGTGAAAGCTAAGAATATGCAAAAATATATAGATACAATTGAAACATTTCCACCATTTTTAAAAGAAGTTATTAACAAAGGTTATGGATGTGGAAGAAAAAACAAGGAAATTGGTCATTGTGATGGCGGGTGTCGAGGTATGATTATCCCCTTAGATAATACTGCAGTATCAATGTATGATGATATTGAAAGATGGTTTGATAAAGAATTAGAATATATGTAATAAAAAAACTCCCTGTGAAAGATAAGGAGCGAAAAAAACATAATTATAGTTAGGTATTGTTATCTACTTTACGAATACTAACTTTACCAGAATTAAGTGTATGGATAGTTCCATCCACTTTTTTTATGATGAGATTAGCATTTTCATCAATATCCAAAACATGAGCAGGATAAGTATTATCTTGTTCATGTACGACGATATCTTGATCTATAATAATAGAGTGTTGTTTGTAGATTGGTAAAAAAGTATTATGAGTTAGTTCATTATAATATTTATAAAACGATTGCAAGATTTGGTGAATTAAAAGATTTCGTTTTTGTTTTAATGAAGTAAAGTCTTCGATAGAAGCGGCTATTTCATGGAGCTCTTTATCAAATTTTTGAGAATGCACATTAAGTCCAATGCCTACAATCATATAATCCATATTAGCGGTGTTCATTTCTAAGCTTGCTTCACATAAGATGCCACCAATTTTTTTGTTTTCAATGAAAATGTCGTTTACCCATTTTATTCCAGATGAAATATGATAAACTTTATCGATTGCTTCATAAACAGCAACACTTGCACATGCTGTAAGTTTTAAAGCTTCATAAATTGTAATTGATGGTTTTAATAAAATACTCATATAGATGCCCTTTTGCTTAGTTGATGTGAAAGAGCGTCCATTTCTTCCCTTTCCTCGTGTTTGTTCATCACTGATTAAAACATAGCCTTCTTTTTGATTATACGCGATTTGTTTTAAAGTATCATTTGTAGAATCAATACTTTGTTGGATATGTATCGTGTGGTAAAAAGAGGGAAGCTGATTTTGGATTTCATCAATGATTAGAACATCGTTATGATTAGCTAAAAGATATCCTTTTCTTGTAGACGAATGGATTTCATATCCATCAGCAATTAATTTTTTTACGTATTTAGATACATTCATACGAGATGTGTTTAATTGTTTTGAAATTTGTTCACCAGAAATATAAGTTCCTTGATTATCATTTAAAATAGATAGTATTTTTTGTTTCATAAAGTTATTATATAGTAAAATTAAGAAATGTAAAAATGCAAATCCTTTACAAACTTCAAAACTGTGTTATAATGTTAATACAGTAAAACAGGAGGAATATTATGGAGGTAATTGCTAAAATTGATAACGTAACTAAAAGTTATGGAAAAAAAGAAGCATTATCAAATGTTACATTTGATGTACATCCAGGTGAAATAATAGGGCTTTTAGGCCCTAATGGTAGTGGTAAAACAACGCTTATCAAGATTTTGAATAGCCTGATTGCAGATTATAGTGGAAATATTGAAATTGATGGACACTCAATTGGTGTTCATTCTAAATCAGTTATTTCTTACTTGCCAGATGAACCATATTTTGAAGGCTGGCAAAAGGGAACGGATGTATTAGAAATATTTATAGATATGTATAAAGACTTTGATTATGATCGTTGTATTCGCTTGTTAGAGCGTTTCCAAATCGATCCAGTAATGAGATTTAAGGAAATGTCAAAAGGGATGAAAGAAAAATTTCTATTAGCCTTGGTTATGTCTAGAAATGCAAAGGTTATTATTTTAGATGAACCAATTGGTGGAGTGGATCCAGCAGCCAGAGAAATTATTCTGGATACAATATTAGAAAATTATAGTGAAGAACAAACGATTATTATGTCTACGCATTTAATTGCCGATATTGAGCGAATTTTTAATCGTGTTATTTTCTTGAAAGAAGGAAGTGTTGTATTGGATGATGATGTGGAGTCAATCCGTATGCAAACAGGAAAATCAATCGATGAGTTATTCAGAGAGGAGTTCAGATAATGTTGAAATTATTAAAACATGAGTTTAAAGTAAACAGAACTTCCTTCTTAGCTCTATATCTTGTTGTTATAGGATTATCTATTATTTTAAGATTATCAAATTTCACAAATATCACCGATGATACAGCAAGTATTTTTATAGGATTATTGATGATGTTGTATGTATTTGGAATCTTGGCAGCATATATTTATGTATTTGTAGCAGTGATTCGCTCTTTTAATAAATCCATGTTTAAGAAATCAGGATACCTTACAATGACATTACCAGTCTCGACAACTAGTAAGATTATTTCAAAGATGTTAATGGCCTCATTTTGGTTTATTGTTAGTACCATTGTGATTATTTTATCACTTATGATTCTTATTCCAGATTTTGTAAATGCATTCTCTGAACTTGGTGATATATTGGCACATTATGGGTTTAATATTACATTGTGGTTACTATTAGTTTTAGCTGTAGTATCAGTTTTCCAAAGTATTTTATCAATGTATTTGTGTGTAACTTTCGTTAATACAAAATATGTAAAAGGTCATCGATTATTGATAGGAATTGGAGTTTATTTTGTATTCTCATATTTAACAAATTACATTCAACTTTTATTTTTGAATACAGCACCTATTGATGCTTTAAATATGATGGAACCAAAGAATTATCCTTCGGTGGAACTATATCTAAATGATTTCTCTAATGAGTTGAATAATTTATTATCTAGTGTAATTGTACCTAATATTATTATATCTGTAATCTTTGGGTTGTTATGTTTCTTTGCAATTAAGTATTTGATTGAAAAGAAAATAGAGCTTGACTAAAGAAAGAAAGGACGTGATTTTATGAATTTTGATCCAAATATACCAATTTATTTACAAATTATGGATGAATTTAAAAAGAATATAGTATCAAACAATTTTACATTAGGGTCAAAAGTAAAATCTGTTCGTGATTTGGCAATTGAGTACGGTGTTAATCCTAATACAGTACAACGTGCATTAAGTGAATTAGAACGGGAAGGTTTACTACGAAGTGAGCGAACATCAGGACGCTATATAAGTGATGATGAAGAGTTGATAAAAAAACTCAAAGTTGAACAAGCAACAGCAATCGTAGATCGGTTTATTTCAGACATGAGGGCATTAGGTTTCACAAACAAGATGATAATGGAAACAATTGAGAAAAGTATACAAAAAGATGAAGACTAGAATTCTAGCTTCATCTTTTTTAATGCATTATATTTATCGTTTGCGATATCTTTATATATACTTTCTTTGCGACTTTCATATAACATCATTGCCCAATAACACCATAAGATATTATGGAATGCTTCCCATAGCGATAAGGTGTGACGGATAGTGTCATCAAACTCATCAAAGTAAACTTGGTAAAATCGTTCGCGTAATGTAGAGTCAGTAATTTGATTTTCACTGATGAAGGACATAACATCAAACAATGCATCATTACTAGCCGCATATTCATAATCAATCAGATAGTCACGATGCTCACCAAATAGAATATTCCCAGATACAATATCATTATGGCATAATACTTGCTTATGTTTTAAGTGTTTTACTTCTTCAAGTATATATTCATAAGGCGCTAAATCAAACAAAGGGTCTTTTACTTTACTCTTATAATTCATTAGTGTTTTAAGTGGATTGAATTCAAAGGGTGGTGCAGGTTTCTCATGAAGCTTCTTTATTAGCCTTGCACAACGTTCAATTTTATCTTCATAAGGACATTGTGCGTATTCATATAAATGATCAATGTATTCTGTAATTTTAATTCCTGTATTTGTATCAAAATAAATGGTAGGAACATCTAAATCTCTTACATCTTTTAATATTATAGCTTCATGTTGGCGGTTAAAATCATGGGTACTATCGCCATAGGGAATTCGTACCACATATTTCATATTATTAACTTGTAATAAGTAGTTATGATTTGTGATTCCTTTGTCTAATTTTTCTAAAGTGTAGTTATCGCTTTGAAATATATGTTTAATTATTTTGTTTATCATCTGTATCACCTTTTTATTATGATAGCATATCAAGACATAATTTACATAAGATATTCATTTCCTTTGTATAGTAAATAAGAAAAAATAGTTAGAATCATAAATCTTTGATACAATAAAAGACATGGAGGCTTAATATGAAAGTTTTACTTACTACATTGAATGCAAAATATATACATAAAAATTTAGCGCTAAGGTGGTTGTATGTTTCAAAACCAGATTTTCATGATGTGGATATAAAAGAGTATACAATCAAAGAAGATATTCAGCATATAGCAGAAGAATTGCTTTCAAGTACTTATGAAGTGATTGCTTTTAGTGTGTATATATGGAATATTGAGCCAACTTTAGAAATTATAAAAATAATCAAACAACAATCTAATAAGTGTATTGTTGTAGGTGGTCCAGAAGTGAGTTATGAATCTTATGATTTAATTAATCAAGGTGTTGATGCGATAAGTCTAGGAGAAGGAGAACAAGCTTTTTGGAAGTATATTACAAATGTAGAAACAGGAGTGCAAGAAGAAACTGTTGGTATTTATACAAAGGCTTTTCCAAATAAGCAATTTGCTTATGTAGACCTTGAGGATAATGAAAAGTTAGAAAATCCATATTTTTTGCCTTTTGATGAAAAGGATATGCAAAATCGATATTTCTATTTTGAAACAAGTAGGGGATGCCCTTATGCTTGTGAATATTGTCTTAGTAGTGCAGATAGTAAAGTTCGCCTATATAGTGAAGATTATGTCTTTGGTATTTTAGAAAAAATAGCAAAATCTAAGATTCGAATTGTGAAATTGTTGGATCGTACATTTAATGTACAGCCTAAACGAGCGTTGAAGATTGCTAGGTTTATGAATGAAAATTGTCCGAATCAGATTTTTCAATTTGAAATTGTTGCGGAAACACTAAGTGAAGAATTGTTGGATTTCTTTTGTGAGGAAGCGGATAAAGAAAGATTTCGTTTTGAAATAGGGGTACAATCATTTCATGAGCAAACCTTAAAAGCAGTTGGTAGATTACAAGATAATAAACGTTTACGTGAAGTTATTACAAGGTTACAACAAGCGAAAGTTGTAATGCATGTAGATCTTATCGCAGGATTGCCATATGAAGGGTTTGATCGATTTAAATATTCTTTTAATGCACTTTATGATTTGCATGTTGATGAAATTCAATTAGGGATTTTAAAGTTATTAAAAGGAACTAAGTTAAAGCAGAAAAAGGATCTTTATGAATATATATATAATCCTTTACCACCTTATGATATTCTTGAGACAAAGTGGCTTAGTGAAGCAGAACTTGTATTAATAAATGAAAGTGCACATGCAGTTGAAAAGTTTTATAATAGTGGAATGTTACGCTATACGGTTGATACTTTATTAGAACTTGAATTTTATGAAGACGCATTCTCTTTGTTTAATGATTTAGGGAGTGAATTGAAAAAATTAAAGCATCCTTACCAACCGCATCAGATGTTTCAAATTGTGAAAGATTTACTTGTTGATAGGGATGGTGAAATTGTAGATGGTTTATTGAATTATGATTATTTTAAAATTTTTAAGCAACGTCCTAAACTCTTTCTTGAAAATAGAACTAGTTTAAAAAAACGGAAGGAAATCATGGAAATGTTTGTAAAAAAAGATATAATTAAAGAAAATGAAATTTACCATTATGGACATGTAGAAACGATATATTATAAAGAAAAACTTGGTTATCAATTAATTCTTTACAGCAATAAGCAAACATATCCTCAAAGATGGTTTATAGATGAAGGGAAAATTGAGGTGATAAAATGAAAGAAATATTTATAGCAACTTCAAATCCAGACAAAGTTAGAGAGTTTACACAAATGCTGAAACCACTAGGATATGATGTAAAATCTTTACTTGATCTTGATGAGAAAATAGAGATTATTGAAGATGGAAAAACATTTGAAGAAAATGCATATAAAAAAGCAAAAAGTGTATATGATGTTTTACATAAAGAGGTTATTAGTGATGATTCAGGTTTGTGTGTAAATGCCATGAATGGAAAACCTGGAGTTTATTCAGCACGATTTTTAGGTGAAGATACACCATATCGTGCAAAGAATACATATATATTAGATGAAATAAAGGGTGCAAAAGATCGTGGAGCACAGTTTGTTTGCGTCATTTGTCACATCCAAGAAGATGGAAGTTATAAAACGTATCATGGCGTTTGTGAGGGTGAAATTGCTCTTAAGATTGAAGGAGAACATGGCTTTGGGTATGATCCTATTTTTTACTATCCACCTTTTATGACAACACTTGCGAATGTAAGTGATGAAGAAAAACATGAGGTATCACATCGTGGGAAAGCTTTAAAATTACTTTTGGAGGATTTAAAGAAATGATCCATATCGTATTATATGAGCCAGAGATTCCACAAAATACAGGGAATATTATGAGGACTTGCCTGGCAATGAATTGTAAGTTACATTTAATTGAACCGCTTGGTTTCTATTTAGATGAGCAACATTTACGTCGTGCGGGTATGGATTATATAAAAGATGTGGAGTATGTTAAGTATGCTGATTGGGATGCTTTTTTAGAAGCGAATCCGAATGGTGATAAGTATTTTATTTCGCGGTATGCGAAAAAGTCACCAGATGAATTTTCTTTTTCTTCCAAACAAGATATTTATTTAGTTTTTGGCAAAGAAAGTACGGGAATTCCCAAAAACATTTTAAAATCGTATTTGGATAGTTGTATTCGGTTACCAATGGTGGCAAGTGCTAGGAGCATGAATCTTAGTAATTGTGTTGCAATTATGGCCTATGAGGTGAATAAACAGTTAGGTTATCCAGGGCTTGTGAAACATGAAACATTGAAAGGGGAAGATTTTCTGGATCAATAACATAGAGTAAGGGGGATATGATGATTGAAGCATTAAAGAAAGCTTTTCCATTTACTATTCCAGTAATGATTGGGTATGTGTTTTTGGGAATTGCATTTGGGATTCTATTGGAGAAAGCAGGATATAATTTTTTATGGGCAATCTTATTAAGTGTCGTAATTTATTCTGGTGCTTTGCAGTTTGTTTGTGTAAGTTTTTTAAGTGGTGGAACAAATATACTTTCGATTATCTTTATTAGCATGGTAATGAATTTTCGCCATTGTTTCTATGGGCTGTCAATGTTGGAGAAGTATAAAGAAACGGGAAAGCAAAAACCATATTTGATTTATGCACTTACTGATGAAACATTTTCATTATTAAATACAGTTGACGTTCCTGAGGATGTTTCGAAGGGATGGTTTTATTTTTTTGTGTCATTATGTAATCAATCCTATTGGGTGTTTGGAGCAGCTGTGGGGGGATTGTTATCCTTTTCGTTGAATTTTAATACACAAGGCATTGATTTTTCAATGACAGCATTATTTGTGGTTATGTTTATTGAACAAATAAAAACCCATCGTACATATGTTATAGGTTTTTTAGGGATTGTATTATCATTTCTGGCATTGCTTCTTGTGGGACGAGACTATTTCATTGTTTTAGCATTGTTATTAATTGTAATCACCTTACTTATACAGAAAAAGAAAGTAGGTGTAATTCATGAATGATGATGCATTGTTGATTGTATGTATATGTGGTGTTATTACCCTTTTTAGTAGAATGATTCCCTTCTTAGTGTTTCCAGAAGGAAGAAAGACACCTGCGATAATTCTTTATCTAAGCGATTATCTTCCAGTCGCTATGATTGGGATGTTGATTATTTATTGTTTAAAAGATGTTGATTTTCTATCTACTTATCATGGTTTTCCTGAATTGTTAGGAATTACAATTGTAGCAGTATTGCATCTTTGGAAGCGGAATACACTACTTAGTATTGTGGGGGGAACGGTATGTTATATGTTTTTGTTACAAGTTGTTTGCATATAAAAAGCTAATTTGAACCAACACCTTCTTGTTTTTTTACTTTTGAGGGTTAGATTATGAATTAGCTTTTTTATTATTCGTCATTTGGTTTTACATCTATTTCGACAATTTCTTCTTTTAATCGTTCAAGTGGATATTTGCCATTACTTAATTCTTCAATATCTTTTGAAAAGTCTGTTTCATGGCGTAATGTATAGATAACTTTTTCTTCATATATTTTATCTAAAACACTGATATCATTTTGTGCAATATAGTAGTCTAACTTACCAATAAAGGGGTAATCGAAAGATAATTGAAAGCGAAACGTGTTTACTTTTTTGGTGACTGTTGTATGTTTTAAGGCTTCGCTAGTACTTTTGGAATACGCTCTAATTAAACCACCAGCACCAAGCTTAATTCCACCAAAATATCTTACTACAATGGCAATTGTATCGTTCATATGATTTTTTCTTAAACATTCTAAAATAGGAATTCCAGCAGTTCCACTAGGCTCTCCATTATCATTGCTACGCTGTATTTCATTATGTTCACCAATTAAAAAAGCATAGCAGTGATGTGTAGCATTTGGATGGAGTTTTTTAATTTGTAAAAGATATTCTTTTGCTTCAGCTTCACTGAAAACACGATTTAAATAGCAAATAAATCGCGATTTATCAATAATTATTTCATGATTGCTTTCATTTTTTACTCGAAACATAATATCACCAAGATAATTTTATCTGTTTTTTGTTTGATATGCAAATAAAGGATGCTTAAAAAAATGTATTTAAACTGAACCAAATACGAGTAAATGGTAACTTATTATATGAAGCTATAGATTATTTAAAAAGACAAGAGGTCAGTACTTCTAATTTATATATATTTAAATAAAATTTAATAACTATTTGCGCCTAGGTCGTAGATAGTTTAAAATAGAATAGAAGTAATTAACCTGAGTGGCTAAAAATGATTTAAAATATTAAGGAGGAAGACGAAATGGATAACAATTATGAAGGTAATGAAGCAGTAGAGGCAACGGTTTTTGCAAAGGGCTTAGTGATTGAAGGTGATGTACAAGTTGATTCACCACTTATGGTAAATGGAGTAGTCAATGGAAATATTACTAGCAATAATCATGTTGAACTTGATGAAGAAGCTTCTGTGAAAGGGGATATACGTGCAATGCAATTGCATGTGAATTCTGGAAAAGTAGAAGGAGATATTCATACAGATGGACAATTATATATTGGAAAAGATACTTATGTAAAAGGTTCTATCATTGCAGGTTCGGTAATTGTTGAAGGGAATATCGATGGAAATATTCAAGTGGAAGGAAATATAAGATTATTAAATAGTGCGAAAGTTTTAGGTAGTATACATACAGCGGAGATTGAAATTGATAGAGGTGCAAAATTGTCTGGAAATGTACAAATCAAAGATGTTGTTGAAGAGCCACACCAAGATATTGAATCAGAACATATACATGTAGATGAAACAACGCCTTATAATCAAGAGAACGGAGAATAAGAACCTTATATGATGTGAACCCATAAAGTTGGACACGTTATTATTTAAGCGCTTAAACTTGAGGATTGTTCTCTGTATGCTACAGGGGATAATCCTTTTAGTTTG
>NZ_JAQFIQ010000014.1 GCF_029504745.1 Breznakia sp. PF5-3
AAGGGCTGCAGTTTTCCACGATTTCTCCAAAATGGCATAGAAAAAAGGCTGTTAACCTTCAAGGCGATAAAAATCACCTATCTGTCACAGCCCCTCTCTTTTAAAACTTCTTGACATCTTTCACACAAGCCATCTTCAGTTCGTGCATCAGTAATATTCCAACATCTTGGACAAACAACACCGTTACATTTTTCTACTTTTACTTCAGCAACTTCATATTTTTCTAATACATCATCTGTGAAAGTAACTTTAGAAACTGTTAACCATTGATGAAGTTTATCACCTAAGACTGACTCTAACAATGCTTTATCGTCATCATACACATGTAATATTACGTGTGCTTCAAGTGGTTTTCCAATAATTTTATCATTTCTACAAGCTTCAATCGCTTTGAAAACATCTTTACGAATTGCAAATAAACGATTCATCTTTTCTTTTATTTCTTCTGCATTTTCAAATGTTTCAGATGTATTAAACGATTGTAAATGAATACTGTCATCATACGCTTGGAAATGATCATTAATCTCCTCTGCTGTATGCACAAGGATTGGTGCCCACAACTTCAACAATGTATCACAAACTTTATATAATACTGTTTGTACTTGTCTTCTTCTTAAACTATCTTGTTTTTCAATATATAAAATATCTTTTGTGAAATCTAGATAATAAGCACTTAACGTATTGGTCATAAAATTTGTTAACTTTGTTGTAATAGAAGGAAAATCATAACTGATATATGCCTTTTTAATTTCATGATTTAATTCATTTAATACAATAAGTACATGTTGATCAACAAGTGTTAGCGCTTTATTTTCTACCATATCATCCTTTGAAAAATCTTCAGAATTGATATTTCCTAAAATAAATTTAAATGTATTACGTACTTTACGATAATTCTCACTGATTTGTTTCATGATTGAATTTCCCATAGAAACATCTTGTTGGTAGTCAACACTTGTTGCCCACAAACGTAAAATATCAGCACCATATTGTGAAGTGATTTTAGATGGACTAACTGCATTCCATTGTGATTTAGACATTTTCACACCTTTTTCATCCATAACAAATCCATGTGATAAAATTTGTTTATAAGGTGCATGTCCATATACTGCAGTACCTATAATCAAAGAAGAATTGAACCAACCACGATATTGATCACTTCCTTCAAAATATAAATCTGCTGGATATGGCAATCCTCGATCAATCATTGCTTCGGTATGTGAAGATCCTGAATCAAACCATACATCCATAGTATCTGTTTCTTTTGTGAATTCACCATTTGGACTACCCTCATGTGTATATCCTTCAGGTAATAAGTCTTTTACATCTCTTTCAAACCACACATTTGTTCCAAATTCACCAACTAACTTAGAAAAATGATCAAACAATGCTTTTTCCATAATCGGTGTTCCATCTTCTGCATAAATGATTGGAATCGGAACTCCCCAAGCTCTTTGTCTTGAAATACACCAATCTCCACGATCACGAATCATATTATGAAGACGTGTCTCTCCCCAGGCAGGAGTCCAGAATACATTTTCAATTTCTTGCAATAATTGATTTCTAATTTTATCAATTGATGCAAACCATTGTGTTGTAGCACGATAAATAATTGGTTTTTTAGTACGCCAATCATGTGGGTATGAATGCGTAATAAATTCAAGTTTCAACAAAGCATCTAGCTCTTCTAATTTCATAGTAACCGTTTTATTTGCATCATCAACATATTGTCCAACTAGAAAATCTCCAGCTTCTTCTGTCATCTTTCCTTGCTCATCAACTGGACAAAATGCTGGTAGCCCATACTTCATCCCAACATTGAAATCATCTTCCCCATGTCCTGGTGCAGTATGAACACACCCTGTCCCAGCATCTGCTGTTACATGTGAGCCGAGAATAACAAGCGATTCACGATCATAAAATGGATGTTTTGTTGTAATACCTTCCAAATGTTCTCCACGGAATGTTTTAAGGATTTTCTTTTCTCTTAAATCAAATTTTTCCCATAAAGAATCTACTAATTCCTTCAATACAACTAATTTCCCTTTTTCACTTTCCACCAAAGCATATTCTAATCTTGGATTTAAACAAATCGCTAAATTTGCAGGGATTGTCCATGGCGTAGTTGTCCAAATAACAAAATAATCATCTGTATCTAAAATATCTTTTCCATCTTTTACTTGGAATTTCACGAAGATAGTAGGACTTTTAATATCTTTATATTCAATCTCAGCTTCTGCTAAAGCTGTTTCACTTGAAGGTGACCAATATACTGGCTTTAACCCTTGATAAATCAAGCCATCACTTGCCATCTTTCCAAATATTTTAATTTGTTGCTCTTCAAATTCCTTCGTTAGTGTAAGATACTTATGCTCATAATCTCCAACTGTACCTAATGCTTTAAAACCTTTTTCTTGTAACTTAACTTGTTCCAAAGCATATTCATAACAAAGTTTTCTAAAGTCTTCAATTTTCATTTCTTTACGATTGTACCCAAGCTTTTGAATTGCTGTTTCAATTGGCAAACCATGCGTATCCCAACCTGGAATGTATGGCGTTTCAAAACCTTCCATAAATCGTGAACGAACAATTGTATCCTTTAAAATTTTATTCATTGCATGCCCTAAATGAATATCTCCATTCGCGTATGGAGGACCATCATGTAAAACGAACTTCTCGCACCCTTTACGTTTTTCCAACATTTTTTCATATAGATTCTCATCTTCCCAGCGTTTTTGAAAACCTGGTTCTTTCGTTGGTAACTTTCCTCTCATTTCAAAATCTGTTTTTGGCATTAATAACGTATCTTTATATTCCATTTCTGCTCCTCCTTATATATAAAAAAACCATCCTTAATCATAAGGACGGTTTAGACCGCGGTACCACCTTAGTTCATTTCATATATATGAAATGCGCTTCATTCACTGTAACGTAGCGACCCGTCTTATCCTACTTCTTTTCAAATAAGCTACTCATAAGTGATATCTTTACTATAGAAGCGTTTGCGTTTCACCATTTTCGCAACTCTCTGTTCACTTCAATACAATAAAGCATGTCTTAATCTTTGTATTTCTTTTCTATTAATTCTACATTAGGAATTGGGGGAATGTCAAATCCATCTATTGTATCTGACAATAAAGCCAACTGTTCATTCAAATTCACTTTAATTTCATTTGCTTCAATTCCCAATTTTGATATTTTAATCAATATCGTTCTTGCATTCAACAAGGCTTCCTTAATAATCATATCTGCATTATTATTTGCACTGTTTACAATGCTATTTGCTTCACTCAATGCAATCCTTGTCATATCTTTTGCAGCTTGTTCTTTGATTTCTAAATCTCTTGATAACTGCTCATATTTCACTTTATACTTTTGAATGCATTTTTGATCTTCTTCACTTTGTTTCTTATAAGCATCCAACTTTTTCTTTAATTCATCTATTTCTTCTTGGGCTTTGGATAATGCGTCATCAACTTGAAAACGATTATAACCCTTATTCATAGTATCAAATTGCATTTCCTCACCTCTACTTATATTTCCCTATTTCAATACATAATCGATTACTACGTGTTCGTTTTCCCAAATCATGTACTTGAAATCGTCCATATCCACGAATCGAAAGAATACAATCATTATGGCATATGTAAGCACAATCTTCAAGAGGAAGATGATTAACTTTTATCTTTCCATCTTGTATGAGCTTCTTTGCTTTTTCCCTAGATAAATGTGTAATTGTAGCAACTAAAACATCCAAACGGAATGAAGAAACATTTTTATATTCATACTCCAATTCTGGTTCAAATACTATTTCTTCATAACATGGTTCAAAGGTAAGCGAACACTGTTTGATTCGTCTTAACTCAAGACGGATATACGCCTCAATTTCTTTAGCTACAAATATATAAATATGTCCTTTTTCCACAACGATATCACCAAATTGATTTCGATTAATTCCTAAGTTCATAATTGACCCCAACACATCACGGTGGTCAATTGTATGAAACTTTATTTGATAATCGGCCTTTAAGCAAACGATTGGAAAAGGTATCACCATTGGTTCTTGACTCAATAAGCAACGCTTATTTTCACTATTCTCATAGCCTCCATCAAATGCAACAACCACTTTTTTTCCAACGTAAGAGGTTAAAATTGATTGTTCTAATGGAGTTAAAAAGGGAGTGAAAACTTTTCGATAATCTTCTACTTGATCAACGTAGTCATCAATTCTCGAAATAAAATCTTCATTCCCTTTGAAATGTACAAAAGCTTTGTTACTCACTACTCATCATCGCTTTGTTCAGAACTTATTTTCCCATGAACACCCATTGTTCTTGGTGTACATAAAATTACATTTGTACCAATTTTTTCAATGGTTCCATCTAACGCATAAATAACACCTGATAAAAAATCAATTGTTCTTTGTGCATACTCTCTAGTCAATTTATGTAAATTTACCACAACCGCACGATTTTCTTTTAAACGCTTTGCTACCTCGTTCACTTCATCATAAGCTCTTGGTTCAAACAATACCATTTTTGTATCATTACCAAGTCTAGAAACCGCCTTTGATTTTGGTTTCTCATATTCTGATATCGACTCTACTTCTTGCTCATCGTACTCAATTACTTCTTCTTCATCCATTGGTGAAATAAATTCTTTAATTTTTTGTCCAAAACCCATAGTAAATATACCTCCATACTACTTTCTTTGATTATATCATATCAAAGAAATGCAAACAACTACGATTATCATTGGATATACGAAAATTCATGCATATCTAAACACCTTTCTTTCTTCTGCTTCTTTGATACTTTACTTGATGATACAAAAAGATGGCCTAAGCCATTTTATTCAATTGACATTAACGTAACTTTAGAAACACCTTTGATTGTGTTTAGCAATCTAAGCAATTCGTGAATTTCGCCTTTCATCTCTTTCACATCAATACTCATAATTACACTTGCTTTCTTTTGAATAGGAATGTTTTGGTTAATGGTTAAAACATTACATCCAAAATGAGAAATCATATTTAACACTTCCGATAGAATTCCTTTTTCATCTGAGAGTACAAATGAAATCAACGCCTTTCTTTCAAGTACTGTTGTAGAGCTTGGTACAAAAACATGATCTTTGTATTTATAATATGCACTTCTTGAAATACCCACTTTTTTCACTGCTTCACTTACTTGAGTATATTCACCTGCATCCATCATTTGCTTAACTTCTACAACCTTATGAAAAACATCTGGCAGCACTTCTTTGTTTACAATCAAAAAGTTTTCTAGCATATGCAAGCACCTTCTTTATCTGTTTTTAGTAAGACGCATTGCCATTTATGCGTTAACTTTGACAACTCTTTTTCAAATGCTGGAACAAGCGCTTCATGTTCGATTACATTCATAAGTGTTGAACCACTACCTGAAATATAGAAACACACACTTTCTATCGTTTCACAAAGTTCTTTAACTTGATGATATTCATGAATCAATGTTTTACGATATGGCTCGTGAATTTCATCCTTCATAGCATTCTTTAATATATTAATATCATACGTTTCAAACCCCTTTAAAACGACACTTAATTTGGCACTATTACGAACAGCTGTAGCATATGGTAAAACATCAGGAAGAACTTTTCTTGCATCTTTTGTTCTGGTTTCAAAATCAGGAATCATTGCTAGAAATAAGAAGCGCTCATCAATATTGTAAGATACACTATATACTTCATCTTCACTTTGATAAGAGGCAATTAATCCTCCATAAATTGCTGGTGCCACATTGTCTGGATGTCCCTCGATCGCTGTGCAAATATCTAAAATCTTCTTTTTATCAATTGGTGTATTGGTAAGTGCATAAGCTCCTAATACTCCCCCTACAACACAAGTAGCACTGCTTCCTAGTCCTCTAGATACTGGTACATTGCTATCCATGTGAATCGCAATTTCCTGAACCGTCTTTCCTAAAATTTCTAATGTCTTCATAAAAGACGTATATACAAGATTCCTCTTGTTTTGAAATTTAAGATCTGTTCCTGTTATTTTAAACTCTGATGTTTCTTCAAAAGTAAAATATGTATATAGATTAAGAGCGATTCCTAAGCAATCAAAGCCAACACCAACATTCGCACTGGTTGCAGGTACGCGAATTTTTACCATCTTAAATCTCCTTTACTTTTTCTTTTATATATTCTTTCATGTTTTCTTTCTTAATCAAATCTTTATGTAAAATTGGTTTCTTATCTAAATCTTTTAAATTTGTTGGGATGGCAACATTTGTTTCTTCATACAATTTTTCCATTAATACAAATTCATCTTCCCCATTTTCTCCATGCAATGCTCCATACACGCTATCTGTAAACTTATATGGTGATGCTGTAGATAATACTACATTTTTATGCTCTACATCTATTTCATCAAGTAAGACTTTATAAGCAACTGCTGTATGAGGATCAAGTAAATACTTGTCTTTTTCATATACTTTTTTAATCGTTTCTGCTGTTTGTTGATTACTTGCGAATCCACAACTAAAATCTGCTTGAATTTTTTGTAAGACATCTGCTTTTACTTTATAAGATCCATTTGTATTAAGATCATTCATTAATTCACTTATGTATTCGTTATCACAATCACTAGCATAATATAATAATCTTTCCAAATTTGAAGAAATTAGAATGTCCATACTTGGTGATATTGTTTTTAAGAAACTTCGTTTGCGATCATATGTTCCTGTATTGATAAAATCGTATAGAACATTATTATCATTTGATGCACATACTAATTTATGAATTGGTAATCCTATTTGTTTGGCATAATATCCAGCTAAGATATTACCAAAATTTCCCGTTGGCACAACAAAGTTTATCTCTTCTCCCACTTTGATTGCCCCTTTTTCAACTAGTTTTACATATGCATAGAAGTAATACACTATTTGTGGAACTAATCTCCCTATATTAATTGAGTTGGCGCTTGATAAGCGAACATGATCTTTTGCCAGCTCTGCTTTAAAATCCTCATCAACAAATAGTTTCTTTATTCCACTTTGAGCATCATCAAAATTACCGTTGATGGCACAAACTTTTAGGTTTTTTCCTTCTTGTGTTTTCATTTGCATTTCTTGTACTTTTGAAACTCCTTCATTAGGATAGAAAACCATAATTTTGGTTTTTGGTACATCTTTAAAGCCTTCCAATGCAGCTTTTCCTGTATCCCCACTTGTTGCTGTTAAAATCAAAATATCATAATCTGCATTTGTCTTTTTCAACGCTGTACTTGTCAATTGTGGTAGCATCGATAACCCAACATCTTTAAACGCACTAGTTGGCCCATTAAATAATTCTAATACATATGCATCACTTAACTCTACAAGTGGTGTAATCTCTTCATTTGTAAACTTATCTTGATATGCATGATACACGCAGTTCTTTATCTCTTCATCACTAAAGTCATCAACAAACAATTTTAATATCTCTTGTGCTATCCCATAGTAGTCTTTTTCAACAAGAGAATTCACATCAATTTTTTGCTCTTTTAAATCCCTTAAAACAAACAATCCACCATCTGTACTTAATCCTTGAAGAATTGCTTTAGACGGTGTAATCGTTTCCATTTTATTACGTGTACTTTCATATAATTTACTCATAAAATATCTCCTTGCTTTCTTACCCTACCTATGATACAATGTTTCTCATTAGAAAACAAGTGTTTTTTTACGAAAGACATAAAATGGAGGAGAAAATGAAAATTGCAATTTTAGGGTATGGAACAATTGGTAGCGGTGTCTACGAAATTATAAAAAATTATGCTTCTAAAGCACTACAAGATATCGAAGTTACAAAAATTTTAGATTTACCTCAAAACAAAGGAAAGCTGGATATCATTACAAGTGATATTAACGATATTGTCTTAGATGACTCTATTTGCTGTGTGGTAGAGACAATGGGTGGTCTTCATCCTGCATATGAGTTCATCACAAGTGCATTAAAAAACAAAAAGCATGTTGTCACTGCGAACAAAGCTGTCGTTGCAGCTTATTTAGAAGAATTTATCACATTAGCTAATGAACATGGTGTTCGCTTTTTGTTTGAAGCTAGCACAGGAGGAGGAATCCCTTGGATAGCAAGTTTAAACAAAGCGAAAAGAGTAGATAAAATTTCTCAATTTTATGGTATTTTCAATGGTACTGGAAATTATATATTAGATGCTATGTATCATCAAGGAAAAGACTTTGATGAAGTTTTAAAAAAAGCTCAAGAATTGGGTTATGCTGAAGCTGATCCTAGTGCTGATATCGATGGATATGATGTGCAAAATAAAACCGTTATTTCTAGTGCTATCGCTTTTAACACAAAAATTGATATGAAAGATTTTCCATGTTATGGAATTCGAAATATTGTGAAAAATGATATTGATTATTTTAAATCAAAAAATCTTAATATTAAATATATTGGTGAAGCTACTGCCGATGACGCTTCTTACGAAGCATATGTTATGCCTAATGTTTTCTGCTCTGATGCAGTAGAAGCAAATATTGGCTCTAATTTTAATATCGCTACTTTATACGGAGAAAGTATTGGTCCTTTGAAATTTTATGGTCAAGGTGCTGGTAAATTGCCTACTGCCAATGCAGTTGTTCAAGATATTTTAGATATTCAAGATGCTTATACAGATTATGAATTGAATTTTTCTAACTCTTATGTCTATAATCCAACACAACTTAATACCTATATCATCCGTACAAAAGATGACATCGATAAAAAATATGTAGCAAAACAAGATGAATACCAAGCAATGAATTACGTTCATACAATTCCTATGAACGCAAATGAATTGGTAAAACTTATTGACAATTGTGAAGATACTTCATTATTTGTCGCAAAAGTAGCAAAATTTGAGGGGTAGAAAAATGTTGAAAATAGTAAAATTTGGTGGTAGTAGTGTATCTAATGCAGAGCAATTCAAAAAAGTAAAAGATATTGTTTTATCTGATGACGCAAGACAGTTTGTTGTTACTAGTGCTAGCGGAAAACAAAATAAAGATGATAATAAAATCACTGATTTATTATATTTATGCCATGCACATATTAAATACAATATTTCTTGTGACAATATTTACAATATGATTGAGGAACGTTTTTTATCAATTAAAGATGAATTAGGGCTTCAATATGACATTCAAAAAGATCTAGACTTGCTACGTTCTCAATTAGATAAAAATATTGATTTAGATTATTTAGTGAGTCGTGGAGAGTATTTAACAGCTTTACTCTTGAGTGAATATTTAGGTTATGAATTTGTAGATGCAAAAGATCTTATTTTCTTCAACTACGATGGAACCATTGATTATGCAAAGATTAAGAATGCCTTTGATGAAATTGTGAAAGAATATCCACGTTTAGTAATTCCTGGATTTTATGGTTCCCTTCCAGATGGTACACTTCGTATTATGAGTCGTGGTGGAGGTGATGTATCTGGTAGTATTATGGCAAATGTTGTTGATGCAGATGTATACGAAAATTGGACAGATGTATCAGGAATTTTAAAAGCCGATCCTAGAATCGTTAAAAAACCTAGACAAATTGATACAATCACATATAGTGAACTTCGTGAATTATCTTATATGGGAGCAAGCGTTTTACATGAAGAAGCTATCTTCCCTGTAAAACACAAAAATATTCCTATTCACATTTTAAATACAAATGATCCTACAAGTCATGGTACTGTCATCGTCAACAAAGTAGAAGATGAAATAGATACCAAAAGTGAAATCACTGGAATTGCAGGAAAAAAAGATTTTTCTGTTATCACAGTAAAAAAATCACATATGTCTAATGAGGTTGGTACTGTAAAACGTGCCTTGGATGTATTGGATAAATTTAATATTAGTATTGAACATTTACCAACAGGAATTGATTCTTTTTCAATTGTTGTTGAGTCTGAAACCATAAAGCCTGTCTTATATGATGTATTACTACAAATCAAAGAAAAATGTAAACCAAATGATATCAATGTTATGGATAACATTTCCTTGATTGCTACAGTATCAAGATTTATGAAAAGCAAAACAGGAATGAGTGGCCGATTGTTTACTACATTAGGAAAACATGGCATTAATATCTCTGTTATATCACAAACGAGTGATGAAATGAATATCATCATAGGTGTTCACAATGATGACTATGCTCGTACGATTAAAGCAATCTATGAAGAATTCGAAGGAGAATCATAATGAAAACATATAATGTTGCTATTTTAGGTGCTACTGGTGCTGTTGGACAAGAAATGATGAATATCTTAGTTGAGCGAAAGTTCCCTATCAACACCTTAAAATTATTAGCTTCTAAGCGTAGTGTTGGCAAAAAAATGTCTTTTGATGGAAAAGAAATTACAGTCGAAGAAGCTCTGCCAACTTCTTTTGAAAATGTAGATATTGTTTTAGGAGCTGTAGAAAACGATATCGCTGAAAAACTATTGCCTTATGCAGTAAAGGCTGGTGCTGTTGTTATCGATAATTCTAGTGCTTATCGTTTGGATGATAATGTACCTTTAGTTGTTCCTGAAGTAAACCCTCAGGATATAAAAAAACATAGTGGAATTATTGCCAATCCAAATTGTTCTACAATCATTGCTCTTGTAGCAATCTATAAACTACATGAATATGCAAAACTAAAATCTATTATCGCCTCTACTTATCAAGCTGTTTCAGGTGCTGGTGTTCCAGGGTTAGAGGAATTAACCCAACAAACACAACAAGTACTAAATGATGAGGAAATTTCTCCAAAGGTATTTCCTTACCAAATAGCCTTTAACTTAATTCCTCAAATTGGTGGATTTGATGAAAATGGGTATTCTAGTGAGGAAATGAAAATGCAAAATGAGGGAAGAAAAATTCTTCATCATCCAGATTTGAATGTTACTTGTACTTGTGTAAGAGTTCCTGTACTTCGTTCCCATTCAGAATCACTAACATTATTTTTTGAAGATGAAATAAGCGTAGAGAAGGCAAAAGAAATCTTAAGCGATACAGAAGGTGTAAAACTTATGGATAATCCCCAAAATCAAAAATATCCAATGCCTTTGGATACTAGTGATCAAGATTTGGTGTTTGTTGGAAGAGTTCGTAAAGATTTAACCCAAAAGGATAACAAATCATTATCGCTTTGGTGTTGTGGTGATCAAGTACGCAAAGGTGCTGCAACCAACGCCGTACAAATTGCCATAGAATATATAAAACAAAACGCATGATAATCATGCGTTTTTTCATGCGATCCTTTTGGTATGCGCATATTAACAATTGATGCAATAATTCCACCACTGATTGCAGTAATAAGTTGAGGCCATGAGAACATTGTCCCCAGTGCCAAAGCCTGCACTTCATTAATATCTGGAATATAATATAAAACAATTGGAATCATAATCCATAAGAACCCAGCTTTTATAAAAGCTGCTGGTAAAGATGAAATCATAACATTGTACTTCCGTTTGAAAATATATTGAAACACTCCTACATAAAGTACATTACCAATTGCGATAAATGGTGTAATAATTGGAAAAACTGGACCAATTCCTAAGATTGTTGCTAGAACTGCGGATAAAATTGCAACTGCAACGCCACTACGATATCCTGCATCGATACTTACTAACAACAATAATGTATTCACTAAAGTTCCTGTTATCAATTGTGAAACTTGTACACCTGCGAAAATAGGAATTGCAGGTATTAGTTTATTTAAAGACTGTGCCAATAAAATAAGTGCTAATCCTAATCCTGCATGTGTTATATTGTGTATTTGTCGAGAATTCATTATTCCTCAACTTCAAACATGTCTTTTCCTACACCACATACTGGACATACATAATCATCTGGTTCTGCGTTGAAGTCAGGCCCATCATATACATATCCACATACTGTACAAACATACTTTTTACCATCTGCCATCACTATATCCTCCTTTACCTTGATAACCCCATTTCATAAGATTACCTCTATTCATATTCTACATTTTCTATTTTCAAATTGCTACTCATATACTCAATAATTATAAGTATTTATTTAGTTTCATAGAACTTTTTTAATATTTCTAAAATATCAAAATAAAAACTCATTATTTCTCTTTCGAATAACGAGTTTTTGTTATGTTCTTATTCTACACCGATAACAAATGAATATACAGGTTGATTTCCCATCGTTGCTTCTACTTCAACACCTTTTGCTTCTGTATATTTTGTGATTTTTTCTAATTCTTCTTTGCTTGTATCTTCTCCAGCAATTAAGGTTACAATTTCACTATCATCATCGACCATTGAATCAATTAATTTTTTTGTAGCATCCATTTTATCTTTTACACTACAAACAATTTCTTTTTCTTTAATTCCCATGTAATCTTGTGCTTTAATTTTCATACCATCAAATGTCGTATCTTTAATCGCATAAGTAACTTGTCCTGTTACAACATGAGTGATTGCTTCACTCATTTCCATAACATTCGTATCTACATCAACTTCTGGATTAAACATCATACATGCACAAAGTCCTTGAGGAATACTCTTAGAAGGTATTACATGAATATCTAAATCATCTAACACCTGAGCAGCTTGTTGCGCCGCTAGAATGATATTAGAGTTATTTGGCATGATAAATATATGTTCAGCATTAATCTTCTTAATAGCCTCTACAAAATCCTCTGTAGAAGGATTCATTGTTTGGCCACCAGAAATAATTGTATTTACACGCAATTCGCTAAACATTTCCATTAAACCTTCACCGGCAGCTACTGCAATAAGTGCATATTTTTCTTTTGGTTTTGCACTATTTCCATCATCCTTAGAATCCAAAACTAAATGATCATGCTGTTCTTGCATGTTTTCAATTTTTAATTTTACAAACTCTCCATACCGTTGCCCCATATTCAAGACATCTCCAGGCTTTAATGTATGAACATGAACCTTTACAATGTCATCATCTTGAACAACTACCAAAGAATCTCCAAGTTTACCCAATGATTTACGAAGTTTATCCTCTTTAAATGTAGTAAGATTATTTTCATCTAAACGAATAATAAATTCTGTACAGTATCCAAACTCATCACTTTCTACTTGAGCAGCATTTGAATTTGTTGTTGCCGCACTTTCACTTTTTTCAATTTTTTCACCACGTAAAGAAGCTAAAAAACCTTCAAGAATATATACTAGACCTGCACCACCACTGTCAACAACACCAACTTCTTTTAATACTGGCAACAATTCTGGTGTCCGCTCCAATGACTTCTTTGCTTCTTCAACTAATTTTTCCATTACTTCTACACAAGTAATATTAATATTTTCACTTGCATACACAAGTGTATAATCACTAGCTTCACGAATAACTGTAAGGATAGTCCCTTCAACAGGACGCATAACCGCCTTGTAAGCAACTCTTGAGCCATTGACAAAAGCATTTGCTAATTTTAAACCATTTACTTCTGTTTCGTTTTCCACTGCTTGATAAAGACCACGAAAGATTTGTGAAGTGATAACACCCGAGTTTCCTCTTGCGCCCATCAACAACCCTTTTGAAAGAGCTTTTGCAACATCATTAATGTTTTCACTATCTACTTTCAATGCATCATTTACTCCTGAACTAAATGTCAATGACATGTTTGTACCAGTATCCCCATCAGGAACTGGAAAAACATTCAAAGTATCAACTTCTTGATAATGATTGGCTAGATTGTTAGATCCACTCTCAATCATTTCTTTAAATATTAAACCATTTAAATTTTCCATCACCATCACCCTATTTAATTACCTTTATGCCTTGAACAAAAACATTAACTGTTTCAAAATCAACATCTAATGTTTTTTCCATCATATACTTTACTTTTTTCTGAACTTCAAGAACAACCTCAGAAATCTTTACTCCATGTGATACAATGATGTATAAATCTAATTCCAAAGCACCATCTTTTTCTTTAACAACAACACCTTTTGAAAAATTTTCCTTGCGCAACAATTCTGCCCAACCATCTTTCAAAAACTTTTGTGAAGCCATTCCAACAACTCCATAGCTTTCGCTAACAATTCCACCAGCTAATGTTGTTATTGCTTCCTTAGAGATATTAATATCACCATACTTCGTATTTTTTGTAATTGACATTCAAAATCACTCCTTATCAAAAGATTATACCATAATCTATATATTTGCTCTACTATTCTTCACATTTTTCCGTATAACTTGAATTTGTTGTCTCATCAAAAACAATACAACGCAAATCACTATTTTTTGCTTTCAAAAACTCTCGATAACTCTCTAACAAATGTAAACTATCATAATTGGTACGTACAATATGTCCATCCTGCATCAATAATTCTAACATATTATCATCATAACTCGTTTTATAATGACGAATTTCAGAAATCAAAGCAATAAATTCATTATCTATTTTACTTAACTCTTCCCCTAACAACTTCCTTTGATCCTTATTCAAATCACGAAGATACGGACTGCTAATAAGAGCAAGTTGATCTTTTTTCATTTCTACACTTTTTCCATTTCCTAACAAAACATATTGTTTTCCATCACTATTGTAATAACCAATTACCTTTTCTTCTGTTATATCAATATAGATAGCCCCACTAAAATAGTCTTTACTCACTGAAACATCTTTGATTAATTCATCTTTTTCAAGTGCACGTTCGATAAAGAATACAGGGTGAAAAACCATCTTCCCGCTATAATTTAATCCTGCTTTATTTAAAATCTGTTGTTGTGAATAAATAACATTATTTTTTACTTTTAATATCTTTATATTTGACATTGAAGTAAGCATATATCCACCAATTAAAAGAATCACAGTTAAAACAACTAGCACTTTCACTCTTTTTTTACGTAGCTTTAATTTCTTTCTATGCTTAATTACTCGATCATACCTTGTTTCTTGTTCATCTTTTTCTAAAACCTTTTCAAAATCAAATGTATCCTCATCAAATTGTTGCAAATCTTCTTGATCTAATTTGCGATTTTGGTTTTTGAGTCTTCCCAATTAAATTTCTCCACTTCCATTTTTAGATGAACACCATACTTTTCAAACACTGTGTTTTGAACTAGTAAAACAAGTTGATCAATATCTTCAGCAGTAGCATTTCCTTCATTTACAATAAAATTAGCATGTTTTTCACTAATCTTAGCTCCTCCAATTTGTTTCCCTCGCAATCCACAGCCTTCTATCAATTGCCATGCTTGTACATCTTTAGGATTTCTAAAAACACTCCCTGCATTTGGCTTTTCTAGTGGTTGTGAATCTTGTCTTCTTTGTCTTCTCGCATCAATCAAATCACGTATTTCTTTTTGATCCCCTTGTACCAATTTCAACTCTATTCCTAAAATAATCCAATCTGGATGATTGTGAAAAATAGAATGACGATAAGAAAAATCCAATTGCTCCTTACTAAGCCAAACACATTCACTGTCTTTCAAAACATACACCCTGTTAATAATACTAGACATATCACTTTTATAGGCACCTGCATTCATTGCTACGGCTCCACCTATCGTCGCTGGAATTCCACTCGCAAATTCTAAACCACTAAAGGATTCTTTCATTGCATTATTTGCCAACAAAATAAGGGATACACCTGCTTGTGCAACACATGTACCGTCTTCTTCAAAGTTAAACTCATTAAAATAACGATCCAAACATATGACTACACCATGAAAATAAGCATCTGAACAAAGAATATTGCTACCTTTCCCAAAAACTTTAAATGGAAGTCCTTCATCCTTACAAGTTTCAATGATACGAATCAATGATAACTCGTTTTTTGGATAAACAAGATACTTTGCACGACCTCCAATACGATATGTAGTATGTTTACTTAATGGTGCATCTAATTCTAAATCACCATGCTTCTCTAAAATTTCAACTATCTTCATAATACCCCTATACTCTTTCTATAATATTTGTAATATCATAACATGCATTAGGAAAACTATTTTCTTTTGCATGTTTTTTAATCTCTTCTTTTATACTTGGATTATTTAAAACCATATTTATTTTATCACAAAGCGTTTGCGTATTTAAATCTTTTTCTTCAATCATCAATGCACTTTTTTTATCTACCAATGCTTTTGCATTAAAATATTGATGATTATGTGCCACATAAGGGCTTGGAATCAAAATACTACATACTCCACTTGCAGTAATCTCTGCCGCTGTAGTGGCCCCTGCACGACAAATGACAAGGTCAAATTTATCTACAATAGCCAACTGATCGATATAATCTACAACCTTTACATTTTTGTATGCAAGTTCTTCTTTGGCCAGTGTATAGTTTTGTTTTCCACTTACATACAAAAAATTCACTTCAGGAATGTTTTGTAAAACATCTTTCATAATATCCGTAATACTACTACTACCTAAAGAACCCATCACAATCAATACCAAAGGCTTATCTTTAGGTAAATCCAATGATGAAAAATATGCTTCATCACTTTTTCTTTTTGCTGCAATACTTGCTCTAGGGTTTCCTAACAAGTATACATGTTGATATTCTTTTAGTTCACTCATACAACGCTCATAGCACACTACAATAGCATTTGCATGCTTCGCCAACATTTTATTAGCTGCACCCACTACAGAATTCTGTTCATGCAAAACAATTTTTTTACCCAACCGTTGTGCCGCAAGAATTACAGGTACACTTACATAACCACCAAAGCCAATAACTACATCTGGATTAAAATCTTTAATGATTTTTTTCGCTTTTCGTAGCGCAATGAGTGATTGACAGCCTGCTTTTATTTTCTTAAAAACATTGCCACTAAAACCACTTGTATGTAATGCATAAAAAGGATAACCATGTTCTGGAATAATATCCTTTTCCATTCGATCATCATTACCTACAAATGCAATCTCAGCTTGTTTCTCTTCTTTTATATAGTCGGCTAGTGCTAAAGCTGGATAAATATGTCCACCTGTACCGCCCGTTACAAATAATAATTTCAAAACATCACTCCTGCAAAATATTATACCATTATTTACTATAAAAAATAAGTAGCAATCACACTTATTTATCATGCACAACAATTTAAGTTCCATTACATCTTCCTCATGTAATTATATATTTATTTTGCATAAAAAAAGATCAAACAAATTGATCTTTAAAAGCTTTCATGTTCAAAAACCGATATTCTAAAACAAACTAATTTGATTTTTCATATGGCATTTCACCATTCAATGCTTTGACGATTTTACAATGGACAAAATATCGATCATCAATATATTCTGCTTCTGTATTCCCTGGGTTTCTACCATCCTCATAACTACAAGTATACAAGGTGATTATATGTTCCTTGGCAGTTACTGTCACATCATTCGTATGTCTACTCAACCCTTTTACATAGTCAAGATATGCTTGATACGATGCGTCATCACCAAAGGAAATATTATAAGACTGAGAATCTCCTTTATCCACATAGGCGCTAAACACTTGTAATTTGTAACTTGCGTCTGGCGTATAATAATACACATATGGATGCTTTTCGAAGAAATCTTTTTTCACATAATTTTCCAATTCCGCAAACATCGTTCCATGGTGTACATTATGTCCATAAATAAATGTATTCGGATCACTTAAATCTTCATTGTTTCGATAATCCATAAAAATAGAACCTGCATAATTTTCTGTTTTATCATAGAGATGATTCAAATAATATTCATTATCACTCCCCTTTACAACCGGATATGAGATTTCGGTATCCAAAACAACAATCCACCCAACAATATCTGGATTCACTTTTTTTAATGCATCAAAATCTACCTTGAACTTATCCAAATCTTCTTCTTTTGTAGGAATCTTAGCTGTATCACGTAAGCGTTCTGTATCTTTTGCTTCATCATCATTTGCTTTGAAAATCGTATATAAATTCCATCCTGCATAAATAAAGACACACACTGCAATCAGCAAAATAAGTCTTTCAATCCATTTACGAACAGGACTAACTTTTCTTCTTTCTTTTTTTCGTTTTTCCATAAACATATTCAACTCACTTTCTACTAAAGTTTGTACCCTAAACTATCATTTCTATTATACCTAAAAAGCCTTTTTTAGTAAACCAATTCCCCCTTGCCCTTATTCTTTGGTAAAGATTTGCAAATCAACATTCATAATATAGTCCAATTCTGCTGCATGTGATTCATCACTTTCAACAAACAATACACCAAATGCATCGAATGTTTGAAAATCAAATTTACGCAATGACAAAGGTTTATTAATTTTTGAAAGCAATTGTTCATAATTAAAAAAAGTTATTGGTTCTTTAACACTTGGCTTATTAAGAACAATCATTGCATATTTTTCTTTTCCTTTGTTTTTCAAGATTTCATCCCATACTGGAATTTTATTGTTTAAGAAATAATCATATGCATAAAAACCAAATGCATAATATGAAAGATCATTACAACACAACCCTGCAAATCGCATTGGGTTACATTCAATAATGGATATTTGCTCATCTTTTACCCTTATTTCAATATGAGAAGCAAAATTCATCACCCCTAAATAAGAGTTCATTTGTATAAAAAAGGTTTCAAACTTCTTAAGATTTTGTATAATAATATCTTTACTTGTGTAATATAAACGATCACTTACATCTGCATTTGAAGAAAACTCATGTTTTAAAATGTTTAAAATGACTGGTTTACCATTTTCATCAAAATATACATCAATAGCATACTCTTCTCCATCAATATATTCTTCCAAAATAAACTTACTCTTCCCAACTACCTGCTCATGATAAAGTTCATCCCACTTTGCTACTTCTCTTTGTAAAGATTGTATTGCTTGTTTATAATCTTTTTCATTTTCAATATAATAAACACCAGCACTAAAGAAGCCAACTGTTGGCTTAAGAATACATGGAACCTTTATTTGGGAAAAAGGTAAGTTGAATAGTGATGATAAATCAAGTTCTCTAAAATAATACGTTGGATACATATCCTTCATTTTTTCACGAAAAAGTGCTTTATCTTTCATTATCTCAATATTTTGAATACGAACTTTGTTTTCATCATTTTCATAAACCCAATGTAGAGATGTTTCCGAAGCTGTATAAATACGTTCCCCCGGTATAGCTCTCTGTACTAGATTCAATCCATCAATACCTTGCGATTGAATATAATCATTTAATAACACTGGGTGTTGTGATGTTTTTGCATAAGTTATTAAGTCTTCTGAAATATATGGTTTATCTAATATAATCATTTTTATCCTCCATATTTTTATCATCATAACATAAAAGGTCTATTGTGCAAAAGCCAATAAGACCTTATAGAATATTAATTATTTTAAAGAAGCTTTTATGAATTCCCTAAATAAAGGATGTGCTTTATTTGGTCTAGATTTGAATTCAGGATGATATTGAACTCCAATATGAAAATCATTTTTATTATATTCGATTGCCTCCACAAGAAGATTATCTGGACTCGTTCCTACAATTTCCATATGATTATGAATAAATTCATCACGATAATCATTATTAAACTCATAACGATGGCGATGCCTTTCAGATATCTTTTCTTCTTGGTAAGTATAATATAATTTTGAATCTTTTTTAATAGTGCATGGGTAAGCTCCTAAACGCATTGTTCCACCTTTGTGATCTATGCTAATTTGTGAGTCCATTAAATCAATTACATTGTGTTTTCCTTGTGGAGTGAATTCACTTGAATTTGCATCTAGATATTTTAAAACATTTCGAGCAAACTCTATCGTTGCAATTTGCATCCCTAAACATATTCCTAAATATGGAATATTATTTTCTCGTGCATATTGACAAGCTAAAACCATGCCATCCATTCCACGCTCTCCAAAACCACCAGGAATGATAATGCCATGACATTCGCCAAGCACTTCACTAATTGTATCTGGATTCAAAGATTCACTATCTATCCATTTTATTTCCACTTCTGCATCATTTTCATAGCCTCCATGCTTTAGTGCTTCTACAATGGATAAATATGCATCATGTAACTTTGTATACTTTCCAACCAACGCTATTTTAGCCTGCTTATTACAGCTTTTTATTCTTGTTACTAAAGTTTTCCAAGCCTCCATATTTGGTGCTGGAGTTATCAAATTCAATTCACGACAGACAATATCAGAAAAATTCGCTTCCTCCAACATCAATGGACATTCATATAAGATAGGAAGAGTTACATTTTGAATAACACAATCCTTTTTCACATTACAAAAAAGCGCAATTTTATTTAATATAGAAACATCTAAAAATTCATCACTTCGACATACAATGATATCTGGAGAAATTCCCAATGATTGCAATTCTTTTACACTATGCTGCGTTGGTTTTGATTTATGTTCCCCACTGCTTTTAATGTAAGGGACTAACGTTACATGAATAAACAAACAATTCTCTTTTCCCACCTCAAAACTCACTTGTCGAATTGCTTCTAAAAATGGTTGCGATTCAATATCCCCTGTAGTTCCACCAATTTCACTGATCACCATATCAGCGTCTTGTTCATCACCTACAGCATAAATAAAATCTTTAATCTCTTGTGTAATATGAGGAATTACTTGTACCGTTTCACCTAAATATTCACCTTTGCGTTCTTTATTTAAAACATTCCAATATACCTTTCCACTTGTTAAATTGGAAAACCGATTCAAATCCTCATCAATAAACCGCTCATAATGGCCCAAATCAAGATCTGTCTCAGCTCCATCATCGGTCACAAAAACTTCACCATGCTGATAAGGTGACATCGTTCCACAATCTACATTGATATATGGATCCATCTTCTGTGCCATAACTTTTAAACCACGTTCTTTTAATAACCTACCTAAACTAGCAGCTGTAATGCCTTTCCCCAAGCCACTTACAACACCACCTGTTACAAAAATATATTTTCTCATTTCACCCACCATTTAACCATATGTCTTTAATATTTCCTTTGCTACCATTTCTTTTGAAACACGTTTATCCATCGCTTTCTTTTCAATATATCGATGTGCTTGTACTTCGCTCATATTCAAATATTCAATCAGAACGTACTTTGCTCGACTAATCAATTGAATATTTTCTACTTTTTCATGTAAACGAATATTTTCATCATGAAAATTACTAATTCTTCGATGTGTCGATAGTGCCATTGAGATCGCTTGTGTGAACACTTGACGATCAAGTGGTTTTCCTATACACATAACACCAAATTTATTTAGCCGATTACTAACATCTTCTAAGATTTCCTTTTTTATCAACATAACTACTCCACTAGTTGAATTTTGTGCAGCATACATTGTAATCTCATGCCCAAATTCATCAGCGAGTGGTGTATTGATTAACACTAAATCAAAACGTTGAGTATTCAACAACTGTTTTGCTTCTTTTGCACTTTTACTAGCTACAATCGTATCGATATGAATAGCTTTTAAAAGTTGTGATAGTGCATCAAGACTTTTATCTAAACTGGAAACAATCAAACAACTACTCATACCTTACCTCACTTTCCTAAATTAATTTAAAATATGGATCACTATCAAATCTTTGCTCATCTTTATATGATGCAGCTTCTTCACTCTTTATTTCACAGAACATTGTAACTGTTTTTTTATTTATTACTTCTTTAACAAATTCTGAATTTTGTACACTTTCTACAGCTTCTTTCAGATTTTTTGGCAATTCCTTTGTACTTTTTGAATGCCCCTCACTCAATGTTTCACTTTTTCGCATCCCTTCAATTCCCGCATATAATAATAAGCCATAGGCGTAATAAGGATTACATGCAGCATCTGCTGAGCGCAACATGATATAAGAATACTCATCTTGCTTTTCATCAACACGCAACAACTGACTTTGATTCCCTTCGGCCCAAGTTATGTACTTTGGTGCTTTTTCACTTCCCAAACGTTCATAAGAATTATTAATTGGATTCAAAAACAAACTCATCTCATAAGTACGATTCAATACTCCAGCAATAAAATTTCGTTGTTCCTCCAAGTTTACTTCATAATCATCTTCAAAAATATTTCGATCATTCTTGCTTAGGGTTACTTTAATTCTCAATCCACTACCACTTGCATCAGCAAGCGGGCGTGGTAAAAATGAAGCATACAAATCATTCAATAAAGCAATACTCTTTACACAGTTCTTAAACGTTATCAAGTTATCTGCAGCTTGCAATGCATAATTATCTTCAAAGGTTATCACGTTTTGTCCAGGTCCTTTTTCATGATAACTCATCTTTGTTTTTACACCCATTTCTTCTAAAGAAAGACATATTTCTCGACGAATATTTTCACCACCATCCAAAGGTGTAACATCCAAATACGATGCATGGTCAATCGGTCGATTTGTAGGATTTCCATCCACATCGTTTTGAAATAAATAAAACTCGCTTTCAATCCCTATTTTAGGTGTATATCCATAGGATTCACAAGCCTCCATCGCTTGTTTTAAAAAGTATCTTCCATCTCCTTCAAATGGCGTTCCATCAAGGTGTCGAATATCACAAAAAAAACGAACAACTTTTTCATGACCTGATCTCCATGGCAAGATTGTCATTGTATCCAAATCTGGATAGAGTAGTAAATCCGTTTTCTTATAGTTCATAAAACCATTAACATCAGATGCATCTAAGTTAATTCCTTCTTCTGTGGCTTGTTCGAAGTCGTCTGCATTAATAGATAAATTTTTGAGTGTTCCAAAAATATCACAAAATGCTAAGCGAACAAATTTCACATGATTTAGCTCAATATACCGCAAAATTTTCTCTATTTTCATGACATCCTCCATTCTGTTTTCATTATAACACGAAAAATCTTATGTCTGAATTATAGACCTAATTATAAAATGATGTCAACTCTCAAAATCAACTTTCTAAATTCAAAAAAATTGTCTATAATAAGGTTACATCTTACTAAAAAATATACTTGGAGAACGCTTATGCACAATTATTTTTTAAAAACTAAACGAATTGGATTTTCAAAATGGAATTATGATGATTTGGAACTTGCAACAAAACTATGGGGCAATAAAGAAGTGGGTAAGTATATTCATGCAAATCATTTTTTTAGTGTTGAAGAGATACATGAGCGTCTAAAGGAAGAAATCAAGAATGAGGAATATTTTCATATTCAATATTTTCCTATTTTTTCATTATCTGACAATCAATTTATTGGTTGTTGTGGCTTTCGTCCCTTTGTGGACAATCCACAACAAATAGAAATGGGATTTCACTTACTTCCTGCATTTTGGCATCAAGGATATGCCTTTGAAGCAAGTGATGCAATTTTAAAATACATTCATAATAAACATCGTGAATTAAAGATTTATGCAGGACATCACCCTGATAATGAAGCTTCAGCAAGACTTTTAAAGAAATTGGGGTTTTTATACTTTAAAGATGAGTTTTATAAGCCAACAAACAAATATCATCGATGCTATCAATATTCTAAAAATATAGCTTGACAAGAAACCCAAGAAAGGATAAACTCTTTGTATAACAGCAAAGGTGCTGTAGGTATTTTTATCTACGGCACCTTTTTTTGTTAGTTCGATTAATGGGAGGAAATTTATGAAAACAAACGTGACTGAGGTTTTTGGGTCTATGGTCTTTGATGATCGTTGTATGAAAGCAAAGTTACCTAAAGATGTTTATAAAAAGTACAAAGCTACGATCGATGAAGGAAAGCTTCTTGATCCTGATTGTGCTAATACCATTGCATCCGCTATGAAAGATTGGGCTATTGAAAACGGTGCAACACATTATACTCATTGGTTTCAGCCAATGACAGGAATCACTGCAGAAAAGCATGATGCTTTTATTTCTCCAAGTGGAGATGGAAGTATTATCATGGAATTTTCTGGTAAAGAACTTATCAAGGGTGAACCAGATGCTTCTAGTTTTCCTAATGGTGGATTACGAGCAACTTTTGAAGCTCGTGGTTATACTGGGTGGGATCCAACATCATATACATTCATCAAAGAAGGCGTTTTATGTATCCCAAGTGTCTTCATGTCTTACAATGGCGAAGCACTTGATAAAAAAACACCACTCCTAAAATCTCAAGAACTTATCAATACGCAAGCATTGCGAATTCTAAAGTTATTTGGTAAAGATAATGTGAAACGCGTTCATACAACCGTTGGTGCAGAACAAGAATACTTTCTTATTGAAAAGTCACTTTGGGATCAACGAAAAGACTTGATTTACACTGGTAGAACACTTTATGGTGCTAGACCTCCAAAAACTCAAGAACTTGATGACCACTACTTTGGTGTATTAAAACCAAAAGTAGCATCGTTTATGAAAGAACTGAATGAAGAATTGTGGAAATTAGGTATTCTAGCAAAAACGCAACATAATGAAGTTGCTCCTGCACAACATGAATTAGCACCTATCTATTCACTCACAAATGTCGCTACCGACCATAATCAACTAACTATGGAAATCATGAAAAAAGTGGCCTTACGCCATGGACTTGTTTGTTTATTACATGAAAAGCCGTTTGCAGGAATCAACGGAAGTGGTAAACACAATAACTGGTCCCTATCAACAGATACCGGAGAGAACCTGTTAGAACCTGGAGATACGCCAAGTGAAAACGCTCAATTCTTGCTTATGCTAGCAGCGCTAGTTAAAGCTGTTGACGATTACCAAGACTTACTAAGAATATCTGTTGCAAGTGCAGGAAATGATCATCGCTTAGGTGCTAATGAAGCCCCTCCTGCAATCATTTCCATCTTTACTGGTTCTGAGTTAGAAGAAATCATAAATGCAATCATTGAAGATAGACCTTGCAAAACGGTATGTGCGAATAAAATGACCATCGGTGTTGATGCCTTACCTCCTTTTACAAAAGACACAACCGATCGTAATCGTACATCACCGTTTGCTTTTACTGGAAACAAATTTGAATTTCGCATGTTAGGATCACAATTATCTATTTCTTGTCCTAATATTATGATTAACACAATTGTTGCCGATACATTAAATAACTTTGCTGACCATTTAGAAAAAGCAACAGATTTTAATAAAGAATTACACGAATTGATTAAAAAAACATTTACTGAACATCAAAGAATCATATTTAATGGTAATGGATATGATGATTCATGGATTGTAGAGGCAGAAAAGCGAGGACTTATGAATTTTAGAACTACGCCAGAAGCTTTGCCACACTATATGGATGAGAAAAATATTCAATTATTTACTAGAAATAACATTTACACAAAAAGTGAAATGCAATCTCGTATGGATATCTTAATCGAAGAATATTCAAAGGCTATTAATATTGAAGCAGAAACAATGGTAAACATGTCTAAGAAGAATATCATTCCTGCCATTTTAGCTTATATCAAAGATTTGAGTGAAAGCATTGTTACCAAAAAGGCAATATCTTCAACGATAAAGTTTGAAGTTGAAGACTCTCTCATCAATAAATTAAGTGTTCTTGCGAGTGATTTGTATCGTAAAACAGAAGAATTAGCAGATGATATCATTAAAGCTAATGGAATTAAAGACTTGCAAGAAAATGCTAAATATTATTGTAATAGCGTGCTTGTGAAAATGGTTGACTTGCGTGCCATTGCCGATGAAATCGAGCAAAACTGCGCCAAGCAGTATTGGCCCTTCCCTTCATATGGAGATTTATTATATTCTGTCTCTATATAAAAAAACATCACAAACCTTTTGCTTATCTGCAATTGTGAAATATAAAGGAGAACTTCATTCAAAGTTCTCCTTTATATTTCGACGGTTGTTGATTCTGGAAAATTCAAATTATATTCATCAAAGGTAAAATTCAAGTCAACATGATAGGTTCCTACAGGAGCTTGTGATGTATCCAATTCATATATTGAATTCATATGCACATAATCACTTTCTTCTGCTACTTTATTATTACTTATATAGTTGATTTTCATATCCACCTTTTGATCAAAATGAACTTCAACCTTTGGTGCGTTAACAGGCTGGGTTTTCTCATAATAATAAGAAACTGTGTATATAATTTTGCTTTCCGTTTTTGTATTAGTAACCTGAAAATCTAATACTTCATCTATATAACTATATGTACTTTTCTCTATTGTTTTTCCATTGTCCAATGTTATTACGAAAGAAAATTCATTATTCCCAGTATGAATACCACTTCCAAACAAACCAATAGAATATACAGCTTTATCACTTACATCTTGTAGTAATTTTTCCCCATGATAGATTTCCATTTTTTCTATTATGTCATTTCCACGATTGACACTCCAATTAAAAGTAAGATTAAGCCCTTGTGTTAATGATACACTAAAACTCTCAATTCCTGTATTGGTATCGCCACTTGTCCCTGGATCAGGAGTTCTTGTATTTGTGTTTGAATTTCTTGTAAGTTGTATAACCAACGCGGTGATACATACTACAAGGATGGTTATCAAAGCAATAAACACTTTATTTTTTTTCAAATATTCCAAAATATCACTCCTTGTTGTTCATTATACCATAAGAAAATGTTTTCTGCGAAACCCTACAAACAATCCTTATTATTTAGTTTCTTTTTGATGAAACATAACACTAAAAAAAGCGCAATGCGCTTTTTGTGTAAATTAATCAAATACTGCAACTACTAAATCACCATATGTTTTTTCAATGTATTTCTTAGTTTTTGCGTTTGTTAAGACTTTTATCAAAGCTTTGATTTTTTTATCATCCCCATGCCCTTTTTTAACTGCGATTACATTTGCATATGTTTGTGCTGCTTCACTACCTTTATCTTCTGACACAATCAAGTTTCCATCCACTTCATTTGTCAATGCATAATTTCCATTTATGATAGCATAATCTACATCAGGTAATGTTGCTGCTACACCTTCCGCTTTAACTTCAAGAATTTCAACATTCTTTGGATTCTTCGTGATATCTGTTTTAGTTGCTGATAATCCTGCATCTTTTTTTACCTCGATAATTCCTTTTGCAGCTAACAATTGAAGAGCTCTTGCTTCATTTGTTGGATCATCTGGCACAGAGATAACAGCGCCGTCTTTCACATCATCAACTGAGAAATCTTCATTTTTTTCAGTTGTATCATTACTATAAATTCCAATTGGTTCAAAGTGAATTTTTGCCACTGCTTCTACTTCTGTACCATTATCTTCATTAAATCCTTCTAAATATGGCGTATGTTGGAAAAAGTTTGCATCTATTTCCCCTTCATCAACAGCTAAGTTTGGTTGAACATAATCATCAAATACTTGAATATCTAACTCATACCCTTCTTTTTTCAAATCTTCTTCAATGCTTTCTAAGATTTCTGCATGTGGTGATGCAGAAGCTCCAATTGTAATTGTTTCTAATTCTTCTTTAGCTTCATCACCACTATTTCCACCACAGCCTACTAATAGTCCTAAAGCTATAAATACACCTAATAATTTTTTCATTTCTTTCTCCTCCTAATGGGTTGTTTTTCTTGTTAAATAATTTCCTAATGCTTGTATCGCGGTTACGATTAATAAAATAATAATTACTGTAGACCAGGTTGCATCCACTTTACCTCGTGCATATCCATGTCGAATAGCAAATGCACCTAGACCTCCTCCTCCTACTTGACCAGCCATTGCAGTTAATCCAAGCAATGAAATCAAGGTAATTGATACGGAGCGAATAATACCAGGAATACTCTCTTTTAAATAAACTCGTGTAATGATTTGCATTGGTGTGTTTCCCATTGCAATACTTGCTTCAATCAATCCATCATCTACTTCTGAAAGTACCGATTCAATTTGTCTTGCAAAAAATGGAATAGTTCCAAAAATTAAGGGAATATATGTTCCTTTTATACCAGTTGCCGTCCCCATAACCAATCTTGATGCACCAACCAATAAAGCCATCAAAATAACAAATGGAATAGAACGGAAGAAATTAATAAATTTATCTAAGATAAAATAAATAATTTTGTTTTCCAAAATTCCATCTTTCTTAGTAACGGTAATAAGAACCCCAAAGATTATTCCAAATATCAATGCAAAGATTCCTGAAAAGAATAACATTTTTAATGTCATATATGTTTCTTGTACCAATTCACTAATCATTTTAGGATTATTCATAAAATCCATAGGTAGAAATTGTGTAACAACATCAAATATGACAGCTAAGATTGACTCAAAAAAATTTGAAATCATTGTTCCTATATCCATTATTTCAACACCTCCACTCCAACACCTTGTCCTTTAATATACGTGATAGCACTTTCTATGTTTGCTTTTTCACCTTTCAGCTTAACCACCAAATTTCCAAGTGGACTATTCGCTAGTACTTCAACATTACCAAATATGATATTAAAACTAACATCATATGTTTTCACTAAGTACGTCATCAAAGCTTCTTTGGTATTGCTAGATGAGTAAACAAGCCGTAACATCGTCTCATCAACATCCAAATCGACAAGCGGATCATTCTTCTCAATCAATTCATAAATCTGATGAATCGATGTAGTCGTATTAATAAAAGTACGTGTAACTTCACTTTTTGGTTTTGTAAAAATATCTATGATATTTCCTTCTTCTACAATATTTCCATCTTCCATGATTGCTACTTTGTTACAAATCGCTTTTACAACTGCCATTTCATGAGTGATGATTACAATTGTTATTTTGAGCTTTTCATTTAAGTTTTTTAGAAGTGCTAGTATTGATTGTGTTGTTTGAGGATCAAGTGCACTTGTTGCTTCATCACAAAGCAGAATACTAGGATCATTAGCCAAAGCTCTTGCAATTGCAACTCTTTGCTTTTGTCCTCCACTAAGCTGTGATGGATATGCTTTCTTCTTGTCCTTTAATTCTACTAATTCCAATAATTCATCAACCTTCTTATTTATTTGCTCTTTACTTAAACCACTTCCCTTTAGCGGAAAAGCGATGTTTTGAGCAACAGTTCTAGATCTCATCAAATTGAAATGTTGAAATATCATTCCTATTTTCTTCCGTTCTGCACGTAAATCCCGTGCACTCAAATCCATTAAATTTTTACCATCAATTACTACTTCACCCTCGGTTGGACGTTCTAATAAATTAATACAACGAATTAAAGTACTTTTTCCAGCACCACTGAATCCAATGACACCAAATATATCTTTCTCCTCTATATGTAAGGATGCTTTTCTTACTGCATGTACATCATTTTCTTTGGTCTTAAATATTTTTGTGATATTCACTAATTGGATTTTACTCACACTTCCACCTCCTATAAAATAAAAAAACATTCTCCCAAAGGACGAATGCATCGTGTTACCACCTTAATTTACTAATATATTACTATATTAGCCTCTTCGAGTACTATCATACTCTATCACAATAACGGGTGAACCCGACATAATCTAAAGAACTCTCATTCAATTATGTAACTCCAAGACCATTTTCGATAAACTACTAACCTTATCCATTTTCACCATACTGGACTCTCTAAGAAGGATTTCATAAATGTACTCTTCTCTTCATCGTTTTTAATTTATATGCACATGATACCCATTATTTCCCATCTTGTCAATATACAAATTTGAAATTTATGAGATAATATTGTCTAAGAGGTATATTATGTTTGAAAAATTAAAAGCAAAATTTAAGAAAAAACCATTAATATTATGCATTCATGGATTTGGACACAGAAGATCTACAGAGTATAATAATTTCAAATTATGGGGTGAAGATACATATGAATTCATCACTTTTGACATTTTTGATGATCAAGATGATAATGATACAAATGCGTCTATTTGGATTGAACGTTGCGAAAAGGAATTAGAAAAACTATTGCCTTTACAACGAGATATTTATATCATTGGTTTTTCTATGGGAGGTGTTTTAGCATCTTATCTAGCCAGTAAATACAATGTGAAAAAACTATTTTTAATTGCTCCTGCATTTGAATTTATTAGTCTGCGAAGTGTTGTCGATACAATTATGAAAATTATCAATAACCAACCATCTGAATTAACCATGTCAAACAAACAAGTATCTTGCTTTATGGAAGTTGTTGATCGATGTAAAGACGATATCAATCTCGTTTTATGTCCTACACTAATTGTTCATGGTGATAATGATCAAGTAATCCCTCTAAGAAGTAGTATAAATGCATACAACAAAATCCAGCATGATAAAAAGCGATTAATTATTTTGCATGAAGGTCCACATCGACTAATGCTAGATAAAAAAACAAACAATGAAGTATACCAATTATTTTCACTATTTATGCAAGATAAACTAATTACCTATACACCACAGATTGCTGAAGATCCATATAAAAAAATAGAGGATAAAGTCCAAAAAGGCTAACCTCTATTTTTTATATTGTGCTCGTAAAACTTTTCGTATACATTAGTGATGAAATTGGGTTTTCCACTACGATATCGTTGAACAATGAATAGTGTTGTAATAACACCACCAATAATACATACTCCAATATCTCCCATAGAATCATGAACACCTGATGTATAATGATTAATTGCGTCATAATCTGCAACTAATAAACAAATATATTCATATTGTTCCCATAAGGCTGCGATTGATATATTTACTGCGTTTATAAAAATTAACATCAATGGCACATCTTTTTTTTCAACATGATGTATTTTTTTTAAAGTACAAAATAATATATAAGCAAAAAGAACACCTAATACCCCACTGAATGCATGAGAAATTTTATCCCAATATAAATAATGATCAAAAAAGCGGTAAGAACTTCCAAATAAGGAAGCAATTGCAATAAAAATAAGTGCAATTATATAAATTTCATACACTGGTTTTAGCTTAAAGATTTTAAATACTAATTGTGGCACAAATAGTAAAGCTGCTGATACAAAGGTCATCATAAACGAATGCATGTATCCATTTGTATAGTTACTATAAAAAGCATAGCCAAGCAATACTACATAAACGCCAAAGCAAATATAGTATATCTTTTTAACATTCATTTTATTTTTTCACACTTTCTAACATGCTTAGTTTTAAATCCAATAATTTTTTAGTTAAATCCACATAATATTCTTGTGGATATTCAAAACGGAAAAGCTCATCCCACATACTATCTCGCTCTGTTTTACTATATGCTCTTATATCTTCAATTTCTGGACAATCATAAACTAATTTTCCACCAATAAATATTGGTACAAGCAATTTTCTTAAATCGTATGAACCTGCTTTAAATGTTTTAAACTTCCATACATCTTGAGGATGATAGATTGTTAAATCTTTGGTTTCTAATAACTCCTCATCATGTAAGGTTAGTAAATCAGCTGCCGCTTTTCCACTTTCTTTATCATAAATTCGATACACTTCTTTCTTTCCAGGATTGGTAAGCTTTCCAACATTGTCACTAATCTTTATCTTTGGCAAGTATTGTCCATCCATCAACAATGAACTTAGTTTGTATACCCCCCCAAAAACAGGTGAGCTCTTACTGCATATAAGATTTTCCCCAACTCCAAAAGAATCTATCTGAGCCCCTTGATCAATCAAAGACTTAATAATATATTCATCAAATGAATTACTGGCGATAATCTTACAATCTTGTAATCCTGCTGCATCTAATTCTTTTCTTATTTTTTTAGATAAATAAGAAATATCTCCGCTATCAATTCGTACACTTTGGAGTCGATAACCATTTGGAATCAAATATTCATGAGCGATTTTAATAGCATTTTTAACTCCACTTCGCAATGTATCATAGGTATCAAGAAGCAATGATGTTTGTGCAGGATAATTTTTCGCATATGCTAAAAATGCTTCGTATTCACTATCATAGCTTTGAATAAAGCTGTGTGCCATTGTCCCTGTAACTGGTAAACCAAACATCTGCCCTGCACTTGTTGTAGCACTGGCATTAACACCAGCGATATAAGCTGCACGAGCCCCATAATTAGCAGCATCAAAGTTGTGAGCACGACGTGCTCCAAATTCCATTACCCCTCTACCTCCAGCTGCACGCACAACCCTATTTGCCTTAGTTGCTATTAATGTCTGATGATTAATTGCTAACAAAATAGCTGTTTCAACAATTTGGGCTTCAATAATTTTAGCTTCAATTCGCAACAATGGTTCATTGGGAAAAACAACGCTTCCTTCTTGCATAGCATAAATATCACCAGTAAAAATAAAATGACGAAGATAATCTAAAAATTCATCATTGAATTTATTTAAACTTTTCAAATAATATATTTCTTCTTCTCCAAAATGTAAGTTTTGAATAAACCCAATCACTTCTTCCAATCCTGCAAAAAGAGCAAATCCACCATTATCTGGATTGCGACGATAAAACATATCAAAAGTTACAATTTGATCCTTTTTACCTTCATTAAAATAAACTTGTGCCATAGTCAATTCATATAAATCCATTACTAAACTTAAATTTCTTGAATCTCTAAAATCAAATTTCAAATCATAGTTTCTCATCTCAATTACCTCATTTCAACAACTTGAATACCATTTGAAATCATAAAACCACAAGCTGTTTCATTCATTTTTTGTTGATCATGTACACCTTCTATATGAAAAGTTTCAATCATATTTATTGGAACAATAATTCTTTTTTTATTCAAATTGTGTTCATTTAGAAATGTTTGAAAAGCTAATGCAAATTGCATAATACAAATATCACTACAACATCCAACGATAACATAGTCATCATAAGCTAATAGATATTCTTCCATCTGCGATTGAAATCCTTCTGCTACAAATGCATTGGTACTATTCTTATATATCGTATCTTGTACATACTCTTTCAACTCATGAATCACATCTGATTCTTCTGTGTTTTCAATACAGTGAATTGGATATGATTCAAATTCTCTAGCATCTAAATTATGAGAATCGCATACAAAAACATTTGCAGGTTCATTCTTTAACAACCTAATAATATCATCATTTATCTCTAATATTGAAGCATCACTAAGTGCCCCTTCTTTTGTAAACCCATTTATCATATCAACTACAAATACAATTGGTCTAGACAAATCAGAAAATGTAGCTGTAGGGATTTTTTCTTTATATTGCTTTGATACTTTTGCCATGATTTCCACCTTCTATTTATTATTATATTATACACTAAATCAATCATATTTTTTAACTTTCTTGCATTTGCTCATTATTCATGAAAAAGGTTCTCTTTAATAAAAGAAAACCTTTTTATTTTATATCACAATGAATCCTTGTCGGGCTACTTTGGACTATTATAGTATTCGCTTAAAGTGAGTTCATCACCTAAAAAAATATAATCTATTGGTATATTATATAGTTTTGCAAGTTTTTTTAAATCTATACCATTTGGAATACTTCTACCACTTTCCCAATTTTTGATCGTTCGCTCTGTTTTTCCAACGATTTTTGCTACATCTTTTATTTTCAAATTAGCATTTACTCGACAGGCTTTTAACGTCATCATAAATTCTTCCATCCACTACCCTCCTTTACTTTAATTTTATTATAATCGTTTAAAGTGAGTTGTCAAATTATCGGAAATGATTTTCACTTTAGTGTTGTTTTTGTTCCCTTTGGTAGTATAATTAAATATAACTGGAGGACTTATGGGGACAAAAGAAGAACTAAGAAAAACGTTTTCAGCTAATCTTATATATTACATGAATTTAGCAAATAAAACACAAGCGGATATCATTCGAGATTTAAAATATGGATCTGGAATTGTTTCTGAATGGGTGAATGGGAAGAAATATCCTAGAATAGATAAAATTCAAGCATTAGCTGATTATTTAAACATTCATAAATATCAATTGATTGAGCCGTTATCATTACACAAACAAAGAAAGGTAAATTCTAAAATACCACTTTATAAACGGTTTTTAATTGAAGAAGAGAAAGTAGATTACATTGTTTATGATAATAAACAAAGCAATCATGAATATTTTGCATTAACCATCACTAATAACACACTGCATCCTGAATTTCATAAAAATGATGTTGTTATTGTCGAACGTGTAGATAAGCTATCTAATGGTCAAATTGCTGTGATTAAGCTTAAGCGGAAGATACAAGTTCGAAAAGTGAAAACTAAGAAGAAACAGATATTCTTAGAAACATTACTTCAAAACAAAAAAGATGATACTATCGAGATACAATCTTTAGATGAAATTGAAATTTTAGGTGTTATAAAAGAGCTAAAGCGATTCTATTAAAATGAGCTGATGCTCTTTTTATGTGAAAGATTGTGAAATCTACATTATTCCTTTCCTTTTTAATATTCTGTATTATAATATATTTCATACATAAAAATTTAGGAGGTATAAAATGAACAAACTAAAATTTGCTTTGTATCGATTTATGCAAGGACGGTATGGAAATGATAAGTTAAATAACTTTATCTTTATTATTCTTATTACTTTAACCATTATCAATACTTTTTTCTTTCAAAACTCAATCCTTGTATTCCTTATTTATGCTTTCTTGATTGTAGTAATCTTTCGAACATATTCGAGAAACATTTATGCTCGTCAAAAAGAAAACAATAAATTTCTAAATTTAACTAATCCAGTTCGCAAAAGATTTCGTATTATAAAAAAGAATCATCAAGATAAAGCGAATAAATATTACTTGTGTCCTCACTGTTTTCAAAGTGTAAGAGTTCCTAGAGGCAAAGGAAAAATTGAAATCAAATGTCCAAAATGTTCACATCATTTTACTAAAAAAACATAAATAAAAAACTCCTTGCTAATAAAGCTTAAGGAGTTTTTTTGATTATAAGTTAATATTCTTTTCATAATGGTAATCATATTATTTTTTATCTTTCGTTTATAATAGTTTTAAATTATAAATTTTATATTTTGGACTATACTAAATTTAGAGAACATGATAAAATATAAGTGGCTAAAAATAGCCAGTCTCTTTATATGGATGTTTGATATTCTCACTTATTATAATCAAACATCTTTCTCTCTTCGACATACAATTTTGTATGTCGTTTTATTATTATAAAAAAAGAGCCTTACGGCTCTATAATTTTTAAGGGTGTAAAACAAGGTAGGAAGATAGGAAAGGGATATTTACACCTTGTTTTACTATATCATTATAGCATAAATGTATTTTATGTAAACTAAAATGTTCATTTAAAATGAAGTATTAAAATGAAAGTGTGAATATCGAGTTTATATAATGCTATGAAGCTTTAAATTATACTTCCTTTTATATGAAAATTGCTTCGTTTATCGCTTTATTTTATAAATAATATAGTTATTAATCCAACCATATAACGATATAATTATCTTGTGTTTAACACTTATAATCTGTTGTTTTTTTATCAGACCAACAATCACATAATAATATATTTTAATAACTAAAGTCTTGTGATAAAATAAAAAAAAGAGGTATCTTATGAAAGACAAAATAATCGTGCCAGATGCTGTCCTTTGCAACTGTTACCAAGAACGAAAAACCAATATACACCCTAGTGATTATATCGTTTTCGATACAGAGACTACTGGACTTTCTCCAACCCATAATCGAGTTATTGAAATTGGAGCAATCAAATATCATAATTATGAAAAAATTGAAGAATTTAATCAATTGATCAATCCTGAAGAATCAATTTCTTCTTTCATCACCAATCTAACTGGCATTCGTAATGAAGATCTTATAGACAAACCGACAATAAAAAGTGTCTTACTCGATTTTTACGAGTTTATTGAAGATTATACATTAGTAGCTCACAATGCTTCCTATGATGTTAAAATGCTTGCTGGTGAAGCACACCGATGTCAGCTTGACCTATTTCCTAATATGGTGATTGACACTGTACCATTAGCACGCAAAACAATACCTAAACCATTGATTGAAAATCATCGTTTAGAAACGCTTAAAAACTATTTTGGACTTGTCAACAACTCGCATCGCGCTATTGATGATTGCGAAACATGTAACACCGTTTATCAATACTATTGTGAACAACAAAGCAAATAAAAAAACAATCTATGGAGGGAATTATAGATTGTTTTTTTCATTTGTCCTTCCCGATTCTTCCAATTAGCCCTTTCCTTTACCCCGATATATTAATATAACGCCTTTCCAACTTCCTTTTCCCTTTCCTTCTTCCTTTACTACCTTTCCAACTTCCTTTTTCTCTTTCCTTCTTCCTTTACTACCTTTCCAACTTCCTTTTTTCCTTTCCTTCTTCCATTAATTACCTTTCCAGCTTCCTTTTTTCCTTTCCTTCTTCCATTAATTACCTTTCCAACTTCCTTTTTCTCTTTCCTTCTTCCTTTATTGCCTTCCCAGCTTCCTTTTTCTTTCCATCTTCCATTTCTTGGATAAATTAGATCTCCATCCTATCTTACATAAACCTTACAGTTATCTAGTTTATCCCAAAAACTAATTTAACTACTCTTCTATATCCCATAATCACCTTACCCTATAATTTTAGTAGGAATTAAAATTAATTTTTTATCCACCTCCTTGGTGGACTGTAAAATTAAATTAAATAAGTGATTATTCTTCCTTGGCATCCCTGCCTACGCATATACTATCATATCGGAGTAGCAATGCAACTTAAATGCCTATTTTTTTAGTAGGAATTTGTAAATCCCTATAAATAAGCTTTATTTTGATTTTTTATAGGCTTTTTTATGTCTACATTTCATAGTGTAGACCATATTTGTTAATTTCAAATAAATCCATTGTTAAGAAAGTGTTAATTTAAATAAAAAAACGAATAGTTTTACTATCCGATTTTTAAATGTAGATAATTTCAATTGAACCTAAAGTTACAGACCCTCGGATTTCAACAAGCGGTCCGTTTTTATCAATATTATTATAGCGATATTTTTCTTCTGCAGCACCTAGTGTTGTAGAAACATTATTTATTACATTCCAATCTCTTGGAATATATAACTCAATTGAACCTAATTCACAATGAACTTCAATATCCAAACCAGATTCACATGGAATAGCGTGATCAAAATATACCTGTAAAGAACCCAATGAACAACTTAATTTCGCTTTTTGTAAATTATTAGAGTGTAAATATTGAGAACTTGATGAACATGAAGATCTACAATTCACTACATCATCATCCTGGCTCATACTCTCTTGTCGTTCTCCTCTATTTTTGTAATTATGATGCTCATGATATGAATAATTCCCTCTATATGAATAATCACTTTTAAAAATAATCGATAATCCCACGCTTGCAAATGCACCAGCTATCATAAGTGGGAAAAATTGGATATGTTGTTCTATATTCAAAATATCTTTATTAATCCAAAACGCCCAAACAAGTGGCATCACAACAAGAAACCAATTTCTTCTAAAGATACTAGAAACAGCTATAATAATTAGAAATGCTGTGAAAATCAATCTGAAAACATTTATTTCAAAATAATCAAATTGTCCCAAAATAATCATTGCTCCTGCACATAGAAAGAACAACCCCCAAAAAATATTTTTACTTTTCATTTTATTCACTCCTCCCTTGAAGTCTAAACTTCAATGTCTTATAATACATTCTTGATACGTAAACTTCTTTGTAACTATTTCGAAACTGCACCTTACTGGAGGCAGTCAAATTTCGTTGTATAGAATATATATGATGAACATTTAAAATTGTTGATTTTGATACTCGTAAAAAATTGGATGGCAAATCAGCTTCCAATTCATACAACCTAAGTTTTACTCGATATGCGTCTTCTGCAGTATGTGCATATACTTCATCTTCACTTGTTTCAAAAAATAAAACCGTCTCTAACGGGAAGTAAAATTCATCACTTCCTTTATAAAAAACTATGTTCATCTGTGGAGATGCATGAGCTGTTATATATTGCTGTATTTTTTGAATATGCTCATCAATGTTTTTACATTTGATAATCACAACTTCTTCATCATCATTATCTATTAATTCAATATGTACTTTCATTTCTCATCTCCTTGTTTACATTATAGCGGATTATTTTTATTTTCCTATTATTTTTCGCTAAGTGGTTATGTTTTTAAAGTAAGTGGATAAAAAAGAAAATGAAGAAGTTGACTTCACCAGTCAACTTCTTCATCATACTGTATTGTCTCATTCCCCTCCATACCAACAACATCATAATAAACACCTATTAATTCATTTTCGCTCATTGCATTTAAATCAACAACTGTATATTCACTTGTCTCTTGTAAAATACGAGCAACCATATCTTCATGACTCATATACAATCCTCCTATCCTATATACATATTATAGCAAAAGGCTTGTCCTTTTCGAGTCACACACACGATATTACATATAATAATTAAGCGTTTTTCATTTCTCCATGATAGTTTTCTAAAGCAAGTAATAAACTATCAATGCTTTCCTCTGATAATACTTCTTCCAGTATTTCACTAAAATAGGCCTTTCCTTCCTTAGCTAAGCGCCTTCCTTCTTCGGTTGCCTTAATATAAACTACTCGCTTATCTGTTGTAGATACTTCTTTTCCAATTAACTCTCTTTTTTCTAGTTTCTTCAAATCTGCAGATATATTCGTAGCTGCTCTACCGACCAAAGTAGCCAAACTATTAAGTGTAAGCAAATCGTTTTCACATACAAGATTCAAAATTTCTAAATTTCGATAGTTTATCCCATTTGCTTCATAGTATGGAACCATTTCTTCTAGCCACGCACTATTAATATCCTTTATTAACTTTTCACATTTTAATACTTTCTCAATTTTCATAAATACCTCACTTATATAATTTATTTATATTATATTCTTACAATAACTTATAAAATGCAATTTTTATTTTTTTATTCATAAATATTCTATAATTTGTAATGAAATTCATTTTATGAACTATTTTTTTGTATATTCATAAAAAAACCAGAGTGAATTCTCTGGTTTATCGATCTTTTATTTCTGTATATGCTTTACGATTCGAAACTGCTTTGTATGCTGGCCGAATAATTTTTCCTGCATTAATTAATTCCTCTAATCGGTGTGCACTCCAACCTGCAATTCTACTCATAGCAAAGATTGGTGTATATAACTGCATTGGTAAATCCAACATACTATAAACAAACCCACTATAAAAGTCTATGTTTGCGGAAACTCCTTTATAAACTTTTCTTTCATCAGCAATGATTTTTGGTGCAAGTCGCTCTACTGCATTATACAATTGAAATTCTTCCATTCTTCCCTTTTCTTCTGCTAAGTTTTTAACGAACTTCTTAAAAATACTCGCTCTAGGATCACTTAAGGAATACACTGCATGCCCCATACCATAGATAAGTCCAGCTTTATCAAACGCTTTTTTATTTAATAAATCACTTAAATATTGTGATATTTCATCCTCGTTATTCCAATCTTTAATATTTTTCTTCATATCATCAAACATTCGTACTACCTTAATATTGGCTCCACCATGTTTAGGTCCTTTTAAACTAGCTAAAGATGCTGCAATAGCAGAATAAGTATCTGTGCCTGAAGATGTTACTACATGGCAAGTAAAGGTTGAATTATTCCCTCCACCATGATCAGCATGAAGAATTAAAGCCAAATCCAAAATTCGTGCTTCCAAATCTGAATATTTTTTATCTGGTCGTAACATATATAAAATATTTTCTGCTGTTGACAAATCTGGTTGTGGATTATGAATAAAAAGACTTTCTCCACCTAGATAATGATTATATGCATGGTATCCATATACAGATAACAATGGAAAAAGTGCAATCAATCGAATACTTTGCAATAATACATTCGGTATTGAAATATCATCAGCTGCTTCATCATAAGATGCAAGTGTTAATACACTACGAGCTAATGTATTCATCATATCTTCGCTAGGCGCTTTCATTACTACATCACGAACAAAGTTTGTAGGTAAATTACGATAACGGCTAAGCAGTGATTGAAAATCTTTTAACTCATTGCTAGTTGGCAATTCACCAAACAAAAGTAAATAAATCGTTTCTTCAAAACCACAACGTTTTTCATTTATAAATCCATTTACTAAATCATTTACATTATATCCTCTATAATATAATTCCCCATCACATGGTTTTAGTTTACCATCGATCTCTTTTGATGAGACAATTTCACTTATCTCAGTCAATCCAGTTAACACACCTTTTCCATTCAGATCCCGAAGTCCCCTATTAACTTCATACTGTGTATATAAGGAAGCATCAATGTTACTGTTATCCTGACAAAGGTCAGCTAACGTTTGAATTTGCTCTGTCACTTCTGAATAGTTAATGTCTGCCATAATCTGAATCCTCCTTTTTATATAGATTATCATAATTATACACTATTCGAATGGTAAATAACTAGCATTATTTTCGTATGCATCCTAAAATAATGAATATTTTATCATGAGAATTTCTCTCTATTTTGAAATATATATTATGATATAATTCAATAGAGAGGAGCTTTACTATGGCTAAATTTATTAAAGTTACAAATCGAAATAAAAAGGTATTAAAGAAAAATGAAAGCAATGAATTAATCATTAACATTGACAATATATCATTCATTGAGCCAGAAAAAAATGAAATTACGATGGTTTCACTCCACCAATCTGGTTATGGTTCAACATCGCATACGTTTGTTATTGATGAAATGGATATGAGTCGCCTATTAGCTATGATTAACTAATTAATTATATTAATTGGATTACACCAAAGATTGTATATTATAAAAACCCTTAAAATAAGGGTTTTCTTTCTTAATGGGGCGACCGATGGGATTTGAACCCACGCATGACGGGACCACAACCCGCTGTGTTAACCGCTTCACCACGATCGCCATAATTTCTGTAAGCATATATGATTATACCTAAAATATACGATTTTGTAAATAGGAAAATTAAAGATAAAGAAGAATTAAAGATAATAATCTATTCTCAACATTTAATCCATTAAATTAAGAAAAAAAGCTCTACTGAGCTTTTAGTTAACTTTTAGAATTTCCACTATAACAACATGCTTGTCATTATCATTCTTTTCAATTGTGTCTACTCTACATTTGAAGCCATTGCAATCTTCTGTTTGATCTTTGTATGTGTTTAACTTATTGATGTTAGCTTTTGAAATTTCACCAACTTCTTTATCCTCTTGAGTCTTCACCATATAATCATCATGAATATTAAGAACGCTTCCTCTTTCAAGTGCACTTATCGTTTCTTGACGTTTTTTATTTGCTGTTTTTGTTAATGGAATTGTTAACACAACCTCCATTTGAGTAATATCTTCAACAACTTTACTTCCAAGCTTATCTCTTAATTTATTTATTTTATCTTTTGCCCCACCAAAATTAACTTCTGGCAATAGTTTGATTTTTTCATTTAGTGCTTTAAGTGCGTTGACTGACCCCATTGCTGTCAAAACAAAAAATAATGTAGCAAAAATCATTATTACTCCAAAAACTACATGAATTGTGAAAGCATAAACACAAAGAATACCAAATCCAATTGCAACAAGTAGTTCTATTATAAAACTTCGTTTCAATTGCTTAGCATCTTTCCATTCTGTACCAATTTTTATTTTTCCTTCTTTTACTTCCCATCCTGAATTGTTATTACTCATGTCATTCTCCTATGTACAATAAGTTTATTATACAAATTATCATTATCTTTTACAATAATAAATTGGTTTAATTCAAAAAAAGAGGAGTTACTCCTCTTTTGCTTGTTTCGCTTTTGCAATAATTGCATCCTTTAATTGCGGTGGAACTTCTTCATAATGATCAAATTCTTGTGTGTAGAACCCTCTTCCTTGCGTAATCGCACGCAAATCCGTAGGGAAATCTAGTATTTCAGCTAAAGGTACAGTTGCCGAAATAACCTGTTTATCATTTTCTAAATCCATTCCCATAATCATTCCCCGACGTTTATTTATTTCACCAATAATTGTACCCGTGTATTCATCAGGAATAATTATTTTTAAACTTACGATAGGTTCTAATAACACTGGGTTTGCTTTTGGCATTCCTTCTTTATAAGCCAAAGTTGCAGCTAATTTAAATGCAAGTTCACTGGAATCAACATCATGATATTTACCATCGTACAATGTTGCCTTTACATTTACCACTTTATACCCTGCTAAAACCCCTGTATTCATGGAGTCTCTTAATCCTGTCTCAACTGCTGGGAAATATCCTTTAGGTACTGCACCACCAACAACTTTTTGTTCAAACAGCATTTCTTCTTCTGCATCATTTGGTGAAAATTCAATGAATACATGCCCAAATTGTCCATGTCCTCCTGATTGCTTTTTGTGGCGTCCTTCTGCTTGGATTGTTTTCTTAATCGTCTCACGATAAGGAACTCTAGGCTCACTAAGTTCAACATCTACTTTATAGCGGGTTTTCATCTTCGAAACAATCACTTCTAAATGCTGATCTCCTACACCATATAATACTGTTTGCTTAGTTTCTAAATTATTATCAATCCAACACGTGCAATCCTCTTCCAAAACTTTCTGTAATGCTCCATTCACCTTATCATCATCATTTTTCGTTTTTGGACGCACTGCTTTACCAAGCAATCCTTTTGAAAATTCAATATCATCTACCCGATATGCATGTCCTTTATCACATAGCGTATCATTTGTTTGTGTATATTGGAGTTTAATTACTGCTCCTATATCACCAGTAAATAATTTTCCTATTGCTGTTTGGTGACGACCTTTAATGATAAAGATTTGATTGATTTTCTCAACTTCATCTTTTTTAGAATTATATACATTTGTATCACTTGTAAGTACTCCACTCAAAACTTTCAAGAATGATATCTTTCCAACAAAAGGATCCACAATCGTTTTGAAAATCAGACTCGTCATTGTTTCCTCTTCATCTGTTCGCAACTCTTTTGTATCTTTTGTTTTTGAATCATGTACAACTACTGTCCCATGCTCTCCATACGTTGGAAAATACTTAACAATCAAGTCCATCAATCTCTCAATTCCAACTGATAAATTTGCCGAGCCACTAAATACAGGTACAATCTCACCACTTCTGACACCTATACGAACACCTTTGGTAAGTTGTGCTTCACTAAACTCTTCACCACTGAAATACTTTTCCATTAGTTCATCGTCACCCATGGCAACCGCTTCAGCAATTTGTCCTTTGTATGTTTCAACAATATCTTTATAATCATCTGGTACATCATAAGCAGTATCACGACTTGCTTTATCACCTTTAAAATACCAAACTTTATTTCTTAAAATATTGATAGATCCAATAACTTCACCATTTTCTGTTATTGGCATTTCAAATGGAATTACAGATTTTCCAAATTGTTCTCTCAATGCATCGTAAGTTTCTTCAAAAGATGTATTTTCTTCATCTAATTTATTAATAAAGAAAATAGTTGGCATCTTTCTGTTTTTGGCACTTTCCCATGCATTCATTGTACCTGATTCAACCTTATCCTTTGCGCTTACAACAATCAAAGCATTATCTGCAACTGCTGTAGCAGCTTCTTGTTCACCAATATAATCCAAATATCCTGGAGTATCTAAAAAATTAATTTTATAGTCTTGCCATTCAATTGGCACAACTGATGTATAAATACTCATTCCGCGTTTAATTTCTTCACTATCATAATCAATCAAACTACTTCCTTCACTTGTTTTACCAAATCGATCACTCGCTTTAGTAAAAAACAACATTGCCTCAAGAATGGATGTCTTTCCAACTCCACTATGTCCTAGTACACAGACATTTCTAATTTCGCTTGCTTTATAATCTCTCATACTTCTTACCTAATCCAATAAAGGTCCAAGTTCATCAAGTAGTGACTCGCGAACATAGTTTATTGCCTTTCTGCCATCTTCATCTTCTATATTTTTATCAGCTCCATAATCTAATAGTTTTTCTACTAGACCTGCATATCCTGCATATGCTGCACGCATCAATGCTGTACACCCATTATTATCTGCTAAATTCACATTCGATTTGGAAACCAATAACAAATCAATTACATCTTGTTTATATGCAAGACATGCTTCCATAAGTGCTGTTCTTCCCTTTTCATCCTTTAGATCTAACATCAAATCACCTTTTAATAATTCTTTGACAACTCGATCATGACCTAAAAAAGAAGCCCGCATCAATGCTGTTCTACCTTTAACATCTTGAATGTTGATTTCAGCCCCAGCTTCCATTAATTTCTTTACAATCGTTTTATTCCCTTTCTTAGCAGCACCCATAAGTGCTGTTCTACCACTACGATCACGCAAATTAACATCTGCATCATTATCTACCAAAATCCTCACAACATCCTTAAAATCGCGTTTAGCAGCACGCATTAATATTGTTCTTCCTTCTTCGTTTTGATAATTAATATCTAACCCTTTTTTCATTTGTGCGACTAGCGTTGTAACATCTCCAGTTGCTCCACAGTCCCACATTATCTTCATTTGCTCGTCCATGTTTCCACATCCTTTCACTAAAAAATGCGAAGATTTTACTCCGCATTTTCAACAAACAAAAAAGCCGGTGTGATTACCTTTTTTTCTTTTCCTTCAGATCCGTTCATAGTAATCACACCTTTCGTACCTCTAATATACCAAAATAAAACCAGAAGTATATACATCTGGCATTATTGGTTATTTATTTGGAATTTTTGTATAATCCGATGAATTTGCTGTGGTGTTTCATCAATAAAATCTAAACGAAACAATTTGATTCCTAACATTTTGTAAATATTCAATTTCTCTATTTTATCAACTGCTTGATGATGATACATATGTGTAATACATGCATCATCACCCTTCAACAAAAAGCGATGATGAAAAACATCTTCTAAATGATATGCATCTTCTTTACACAAGTTACAATGTTTCTTTTTACCATCTGATAATACATCATTAATAGGACAATACTTCATACTCATAAGTCGTGGTTTTCCATAAAGTAAAACTCCAATATCCGCATGTCCTCCTACACGTTCTTCATACTCTTTAATCAAAGATTCAATATGTGCATCTTTCAATTCAAGGGATAGATAAATATTTCCGTTTCTTAATCTTTGCAAATATTCTACAGCGTATGAATTTGTTATATTCAAAGAGTAATCTAAATCATAATTTTTATCCAACCCTCCGATATCGCCAGCCATTTTTGAATCTTCATCATGTATTTGTGTAACATTTGATTGTTTAAAATGAACGTTCTTATTATCGTGATATTTCATAAAGAGTTTCTTATTCCCTACAAAAATATGAACATTTTCATATTTCATACAAGCCACTAGCTGTTCTTCTGTATGAACACTAACTTCTAATTGGGTAGTCGTTATTGTCTGTTCTCTAACTTCATGAATCATAAAAGGTGTCTCTATACGTTTGAAATTTGTTAGAGTAATAGATTGATATTTTTCTAACACTTCTCTTCGTAATTCATTAAGAATTCGCAAAGGAATGAAAACTTCTCCTTTTACAACCGTATCAATTTTTTCAAAATGATATATTGTATCTCCTGTTTTCTGCAATTGCTTTTCAATATCTTCCTTTGTTGTCGCACGCTTTTGTGCTTCTTCCATATACGACTTAGAGACTACTTGAATTTGGTTTTCATTCATATCTTTAATAATTAAACGTAGTTTTTTATTTGGTTCTGCAAACACTTCAGCTTGAAGAAATATTTTACGTTTATTTCCTTGATATGTTTTTTGAATCTCTTTTTCTATCTCAATGTCTTTCGTTTTTACAAGAAGTGTGTTTTTAGGGATTTTTTTTCCTTTTGTATCAAGTTCAATAATATCATTAGCTAGTGCCCTATTTACTAATAACCCATCTTTATAAATCCGATTCACAAGAAATCCTTCTTCTGGATTCATAAGCAATCGAACACCATCATGTTGTTGCAATGTAGCTGTTAATTTAATACGCATTTGTTTTGCTGTTGTGCTTATCACTTTTCCAATTGGTATTCCAATATGATTTGGACGATCATGATTCATTAGTTTATAATCTTCAAATAGATGTCCTTTCGTATAATCACGATGAAACAGGACTTTCCACTTTGTCATTTCCTCAGGAGTGATTTTAAAATCATTATAATCCAATGCTCTACGATATAACATTGTTGTATATGCAACATATTCACTACTTTTCATACGCCCTTCTAACTTTATAGAATCGATGCCAATTTGCTTGAATTGTGATATTTCATCCAATACATTCAAATCTTTTGGACTTAATAAATATGCTTTTTTATGTACTATTGAATTTTTCTTCCATAATATGTACGGCATTCTGCACCCCTGTGCACATGCCCCTCTGTTTCCACTACGTTCATTATTCATTGCCGAAAATAAACATTGACCAGAAAAAGAAATACACAATGCACCATGAACAAATACTTCTTTTTCTATTGGTATATCTTGAAAAGACATAATTTGCTTTAGTGTACATTCTCTTGCCAACACCGCCCGTTTAACACCCTGTTCATGAAGAAATAATAAGGCATCACGATTATATATATGCATTTGTGTAGAAGCATGAATTTCAAAATCAGGATATGTCTTTCTTATATAATATAGAATCCCTAAATCTTGGACAATAAGTGCATCTACACAACAATCATATAATTGTTTTATGTATTGTTTACATTCCATTAGCTCATCTTCATAAACAAGCGTATTCAATGTGATATATACTTTCACATTATAAGTATGTGCATACGTTACAACTTCTTCAATTTCAGATATTGAAAAATTGTCTGCAAACGCTCTAGCACCGAACTTTACACCACTCATATAAATTGCATCAGCACCGTTTTGAATAGCTGCATATACACTTTCTTCTTTTCCAACAGGAGATAATAATTCAATCATTTTCATAGCATCATTGTACCACATCCATTTTCTAAGCAAAACCATTCGCAAGTATTGTTTTTATTAGTATAATAATTCCATTTGTAATATAATAGTGACAGAGGTGGAATATGAGTAATTTTGCATATTTAATTTATAATCCAGTTGCTGGAAAAAATGGTTTGAAAGCTGATTTAAGTAGCATTGTAGAACTGTTTTGTAAACATGACTATGAACTTATTGTATATGCAACTGCCAAAAAAGGTGATGCTTATAACAAAATGAAAGAAGTTGGCAAAGTATACCCCTTTATTATCTGTAGCGGTGGTGATGGTACGCTAAATGAAGTGGTAAGTGCCTACCATGAACTACAACACAAACCAAAATTAGCATATCTACCAAGTGGAACTACCAATGATTTTGCAAAATCATTGAAGTTAAATACAAATCTTATAAAACAAACAAAGAAAATCCTTCATAATCCAGAAACTATGCAATGTGATATTGGGTTATTTAACAATCATTGCTTTATGTATGTAGCTGCCTTTGGAAGCATCAGCGAAGTATCTTATTCTACTTCGCAAGCAAGTAAGAATATCTTAGGACACACCGCATACTTAATTGAAGGATTAAAACAATTCATAAAACTGAAAAAATATGCAATGAAGGTTACTTATGATAACGGAATAATTGAAGACGAATTCTGCTTGGGAATGATTACAAATTCTTTATCTATTGGTGGGTTTTCTTTTTTTAAAGAAAAAGACATTTCATTAAATGATGGTTACTTAGAGTGTATTTTCATTAAAAATCCAAACAATCCATTAGATTTGCAACAAATCATTTCCGCATTAACCAGTAAAAAATATGAAAAATGCAATTTGGTTTATACCTTTAAAAGTAAAAACATTAAAATTGAAGCAACCAAAAATATAAAATGGACATTCGATGGTGAATATGGTGGAAAGCATAAAGATTGCTCTATCCAAAACATACAAAGAGAAATTACATTTATAAAATAAAGACAAACTATTAGATGTCAATAGCTAAATAAAATTAACTATAATCTATCAAAAAAGTGCAATTGTCTTGCTTCAGAGGTGAATCCTCTA
>NZ_JAQFIQ010000015.1 GCF_029504745.1 Breznakia sp. PF5-3
TAAAAAGAAAGGCTCGCAAACGTGGCGGGCCTTCAAGATTTAGAGGATTATCTCATGAACAAGTATGTATCGTCACCACAACAGATAGAAATGGCCATGAGATATATAAAGTAGTTGGATTTGGTAAACCAACTACTAATAGTATACTAGAAAACTTCAATGGAATGCTAGTAGAAAAATCAATTGTATATACAGATGGAGCATTCTGCTATGATCAATTAGTAGAAAAGCATAAATGTAGGTTAGTTCAACTAAAGACATATACAGCATATAACCAAGTTGAACATTTAAATACATTGAACAGTGTTCATTCACTTATAAAAACACAATTAGCAGTATTTCGAGGTGTGGCAACAAAATATATGAATCGTTATATGAGTTTATTTGTATTTATTCGTAGATTTTTAGATATGGATGATAACGAAAAACTTCCACTTATACTGAGGAAGTTCAAAGTCTTACATTTTAACATTTCAAGACAAACCTTAAAGAAGCTCAATTTATTACCTGTTTGTAACGTTTTTTAATACTTTAGGTATTCCTTAGTTGAATTAAGCGTATTTGTTTTAAAATGAATTTAAATATAATATAAGAGTCGTTCTTTGAAGAACGGCTTTTTATTAATCAGGTTTTACACTGGTTTTATACATGCTATAATAGGTTAAGAATGGAGTGTACCATAATTGAAAAAACTATTTATTTGTGAGTCTTGCAAACAACCTGTGCCAAGTAAAGGGATTCGTGGATTTTCGCATATTACTTGCCCACACTGCAAAAGTGAATATGAATTATCAAGTATGTCGTTAAAGTACTATGCACTGTTTCCTTTCTTTGCTGTGGGAATAAGTGTTTTCTTAAGTATTCAGTTTATTAAGACAAATGATATTTTTCTAAAAGGGTTGTTTATTTTTTCAATATCATATATGATTTATTACCTATTATGTATTATAATGATACACATACATAGACTTCAATATGTAAAGCGTTAGGAGGTTTCTATGGCCGATAATTTAGAGCAAAAGAAAAAAAGGTTTCGTGGGAAGTTAAAAAACAGATCTTTAGAATATAATCGTTATGGACGTTACTTAGTGAAAGATTTCGATTTTAAAACATTGATTTTACGGTTTTTGGGACAATGTGGAGATATCATTCTAATGTTGTTGCCAATGTGGCTTTGGCTAATTTTATTTTTATTAGCTGCTAGTGGATTGATTAAAATTGAACTTTTTTATGCATCGACGTTTGTAATAGGTATTTTAATCTTGCTTTTTGTGGTTATAGGAAATACTTATTTATCAGTGCTTTTTAGAGGTCAGTCTTTTGGGAAATTGGCATTGCGAATGAAGGTTGTAGATGAAGATAACGGAGAATTGGATCGTAATACTATAATTATTCGTGAAGCAGTGGGAAAAGAAATTCCACTTATTTTGTTGTATATTTTCTTTGGTGTATTAGGAGTGTTAGGGTTCTTATGCTTAAATGGACTTGTTGTATTAATCGATAGAAAACATCGAAGTATTATTGATATATTATTGAAAACCAAAGTAGTGGTTTTGAGTGAAAAAGGGCGTAAACCAGTTGAAGAAAAAGTAAAAGAACAAACGATTGAAGTTCCTAAAACGGAGAATAAAATTGATTTACATATTGTTTCTTCTTTCTCCCATGATGGAGAGTATGGAGTTGAAGATTTATTTCAAAAGGCACAAAAGGCAGGATTACAGACGGTATCAATATGTGATCACAATAGTGTGAAAGCAAATTTGATTGCCAAACGAGCTGCACCACTCTATAACATAAACTATGTTCCTGGAATTAATATAGATTGTAACTATAATGGTAAACATGTTCGTTTGTTGGGATACTATATAAATTCTAATGATCAACGTTTTGCAACAATTGAATATGAGAATCTAGCTAAAGAGAAAGCAGTTTCAATGCGTCGTATTCAATTGTTTGAAGAATTTACAGGAATTATGATTAATAGTGATAATTTAGTTAAGCATAGCCGTTTCCAAGTAATTTCTCCAGCACTTATAGCACGCTACGTATTAACGAATGTAGAAAATAGAAATGAGAAAATATTACAACCGTATTTAAAAGGAAATAAACGAGATCAACCGATTAAACATTTTGTTCAAGATTTCTTTGCCGAAGGAAAGCCAGCCTATGTTCCAATCGTACATCCAACATTGAAAGATATGATTGCTGCGATAAAGGCAGCTGGTGGAGTATGTGTATTGGCACATCCGATGTATTCTTTCCATAAAGACATAGGATTGATTGAAGAAGTTATAAAAGAAAACAGGGATGGATTAAGTGGGATTGAAGTATTTAATCCACGTCATACATTAGCGGATGAAAAGCAACTATTAGAGTTGGCGAAGAAATATCATTTGGATATTACAGCAGGAAGTGAATACCACGGAGAAAATAAAAAAACTTTTGCCTTGGGCCAAACAACTTGTCCTGTAGATGTGGAAGTGGTTATTCAGAACTTTGTAGATAAGTATAAAACACACAGTGCATAATGTGTGTTTTATTTTGACGTTCAAAGAAAATTGAAGTAAATATGTGAAACTTTGGGATAAGGTTGAGGCATAAAGTCTAATATGCTAAAATAAATATTGCAAATGTAAAATCAAAGGAGTGAGAAAATGGATTCTGAGAAAAAATTCATAGATCTAGTCAATGATTTTAAAAACAAAGGGATAAATAAAATCAATGATATTATGAAATATCTAAGTATTAAGTTAACAAAGGGAACTGAAGTTTTAATAAAAATTTCAAAAGCATGTTTAATTAAAGCAATGGTTGGCTATAAAGTTGCAGAACCAATCTTCATAAGTATAGCAAATGCTTGTCGAGTAAAAGCGGCTGTAGCTTATAAAGAACTTGAACCAGTAGTTATTAGAGCTGCAAAAAACTTTGCAACTGTAATGGAAACTGGAGCAAGAAATATTGTAAGTCGTGTGGAAGAAAGATTTGGGAAGATACATTTCGACTTCCGTCACTTTGTAATGACAAGTGGTGTAGCAGTAGTTGTATTTGCATTGACATTCACTGTAACGGGTATGAATCGTTCAAAAGTAAGTGCTGCTGTATTAGAACCACAAGAAGTGGAAACTTACAATGAGGAAGTAATTAATATCAACTATGGTGATGACAGTGCAATTGTAGATGTTGTGAAAGACATCTTGGCAGATGACACAGGAAATGTGAATGAAGCAAAAGCTGTTACATTAAATGATGGTAGCTTAGGTTATGAAATTGGTAACTATATTGTAGAAGTTGACCAAGAACCTACAAGAGAATTGAAAAAAGATGAAATTACCATCAAGGCTCAAACAAAAGAAACATATGAAGCTGATGAATTCGGGAAAGTAGAAGTTACAGATCCTGAAGTAGCTAGTGAAAAAGTAGATGGAGCAGTATATACATATAAGTTAGATGTACAATATGTAGATACACAAGCACCAGCAGTGATGTTGAAAACAAATGAAGTAAAAATTGAAGATGTAGATAACTTTAATCCAAAGAAGTTTGTAAGTTCAATTGTAGATAACTATGATGGAGAAATTGCAAACTACACAATCGATGGAGAAGTAGAAATCAAAGACGAAGACAGATGGGAACCAGGTGAATATACATTAGTATATAAAGCAAAGGACTCAAATGGAAACGTTGGAGAAGCAAAATTAAAAGTTATTGTTAAAGAAACAAAAGACGAAGATGAAGATGAAAGTGTAGAATCTTCTGATAGCGATACTGAAGAAGAAGTAAAAGAAGAAGCACCAGCAAGTACATATGGTAACGCAATTGCAGATGCTGCTATGGCACAGTTAGGTGTTTACCAAGATTGTACAATGTTAGTAACAAATTCATTAGCAGCTGTAGGAATTTATCACCATGGCTGGCCAGTAAGTTACTTATCATTGGGTACAGTTGTATCGGCAGCTGAAGCACAACCTGGAGATATCATCTACTATGCAGATGGTGGAACAGGAATGGCTCATGTGGCAGTATATATTGGTGGAGGACAAGCAGTTCATGGTGGATGGCTTGGAAACCAAACCGTTGTATACTCAGCTTACGTTGGATCAGGACCAGTATTTATTCGAGTACAATAATTTATAAGTCAACACATAGTGTTGGCTTTTTTATTGTTTTCATATGAAAACCCCGTTATTGGTTTTACCAATTAACGGGGTTATTTTAAATGATGTATTCTTTATGTAGCTTATTTTCGTTTGTTTAAAAAATTTTCAATGCGGTCCAATGCAATTTTGATTTCATCGATACTGTAAGCATAGGAAACCCGAATGAATCCTTCACCAGCTTCACCGAATGCAGTTCCTGGCACACAAGCAACTTTCTGATCTTTTAATAGTTCCTCACAAAACTGCTCAGAAGTAAGTCCTGTGGAACGAATATCAGGGAAAATATAGAAAGCACCTTTAGGCATGTGTGTATTTAATCCTAATTTATTAAATCCTTCAACAATAAAATTTCTACGGCCTTTATAAGCTATTCGCATTTCTTCTACGTTATTTTCACCACTTTTAAATCCTTCAATTGCTGCATATTGTGACATAATTGGAGCACACATAATTGTATATTGATGAATTTTAGTGATGGCTTGGATAAAGGTTTTGTTACCTAGTATATAACCTAAACGCCATCCCGTCATTGCAAAGGCTTTACTACAACCACTAATAATAATAACTTGTTCCTTGATTTCATCAAAACATGCTAAGGAAGTATGTTTTCCCTCATATATTAAATCAGCATAAATTTCATCACTGATAACAATCAATTCATGTTCTTTGATGATAGGAACCAGTTCTGCATAGTCTTGCTTGCTCATTGTTCCACCAGTAGGGTTAGAAGGATAATTTAATAGAATTGCTTTGGTTTTATCACTGATACAAGATAATAGCATTTCTTTTGTAATCTTAAATTCATGTTCACTTGTCAATTCCAAATGTTTACATACACCGCCAGCTAAAATGACAGCGGGTTCATAAGCTACATAACTTGGCATTGGAACAATTACCTCATCACCTGGATTTAAGATTGCTCGAAAACAAGTATCAATAGCTTCACTTCCACCAACGGTGACCAGAGCTTCATTTTGTGGGTCATAGGTTAGTCCAAAACGACGTTCTTGATATTTACAGATTTCTTCTCTTAGTTCCAAAAGACCAGCATTTTCTGTGTAAGTAGTCTTGCCTGTTTCAATTGCATAAATGGCAGCTTCACGGATATGCCATGGAGTATCAAAGTCAGGTTCTCCAACACCTAGTGATATTGCCCCCTCTACTTGCTTGGCAACATCAAAAAATTTTCGTATCCCACTTGGTTTAATTGTATTTACTAACGTACTTAATTTTTTTGAATTGTCCATTATGGTGTAATCAATAACCTTTCATTTGGTTTTTCTTCTTCACACATAATGACTCCATTATATTTGTACGTTTGTAAAACAAAGAGGGTTGAAGTGGATGTAACACCATCAATACATGCAAGTTTAGTGGCAATAAAATTTGCAATTTCTTTCATTGTTTTTCCATGTACAGTAAGGATAAAATCACTTTTACCACTTGTCAGATACATGGATTCCACTTCTGGGTAATTGTATATCTTTCTAGCAATTGCATCATATCCACTATCTCTTTGTGGGATAGCATCCACATAAATGATAGAAGTTACTTTTTCATTATGTGTTTTATCCCAATTGATAATAGTGTGATAGCCACAAATTATTTTATCTTTCTCAAAGGCGGCGAGTTTATCCAAAACTTCTTTTTCATCAGTTTGTAAAATTACAGCCAAATCTTTTGTCTCATATCTAGCATTGGTTTCTAAAAAACTTAATAATTCCATATCGTTCATAATTTCGCCTCCATTTTTTTGTTTATATTGTACCGCTTTGTGAAAGAATAGTAAATCTTTTTCTTATACAAGAGTTGTTAGGAAATGATATTGAAAAGTTGAATATAAGAATGGTGATGGTTTTGGAGTGTAAAAGATGTGGCGCAAGAGATAAACAATATTTTTATACCTTTAAACAACAGACATATTGTCGACGATGTATTCAATTTGGGAAAATGAATATAGGCGAAGAGGTGAAAGCACAAAAACTTTCACAGAAATCATTAAACGTACAGTATACACTCGCATATGATCTGACAACAGAACAAGAAAAAATTGTACATTTAATTAGAAAAAACCGAAAAGAACAACAGAAGATATTAATTTATGCAGCGTGTGGTGCAGGGAAAACAGAAATCACAATGGAAAGTATTGAAACATATTTATGTGAAGGGAAGAAAGTTGGTTATGCAATTGCAAGACGACAGGTTGTATTGGAAATTGCTGAGCGCTTTCGTCAGGCTTTTCCTAATATAAAAGTAACGCAGGTTTGTGCAGGATATACAAGTGAAATTGATGGTGATATTATCGTCTGTACAATGCATCAATTATATCGTTATCCAAAAGTATTTGATTTGTTGATTTTAGATGAGATAGATGCTTTTCCATATGCTGGCAATCCTTTGTTGGAAAGAATTGCTGAGCAAGCGTGTAGAGGAGAGATGTTATTGCTTACAGCAACACCGGATCAAAAATTGAAGCAGCAAGTGCAACAAAAAGAGATTCTTCAATTTACGTTGTTTAAAAGACCACATGGATATCCATTAGTTGAGCCAAAGGTAAAAGTAAGACCAACTACATTTCAGTATTTTAGTATGTTTTTGGTTTTATGGAAATTTAGAAAACAAAAATGGATTGTATTTGTTCCTACGATACGATTGGCTAAGGGGTTATATATGCTTTTTAAACATGCTGTAAAATGTAATTATATTACCTCAAAAACGTTGAATAACGAGAAAACGATGTTAGATTTTAAAGATGGTAGGTATAATCTTTTGATTGCTACCACAATTTTAGAAAGGGGAATTACAATTAGCGGGGTAAATGTTTTAATCTTACATGGGGAACATATTGTGTATCAGGAATCGAGTTTGATTCAAATGGTAGGGCGTGTAGGACGTAAGATAGAAGCACCGACTGGATATGCATATATTTTGTCAACAAAGCGCACAAAGGCAATTCGTGCATGTGTGAAAACAATTAGAGAGATGAATCAGCATGAAGGATAAATGTTTACTTTGCTTTGGAGATATTCAAAACGGTTTGACACTATATGAGTATGTTATGAAGCAAGACTGCATTTGTGGAACATGTAGAAAACAATTTGAACTTTGTAATCAAATAGTTAAAATAGGAGAAATTGAAGTATACGCACTTTATTTTTATAATGATTTTTTTGAAAATAGTATGTTTAATTATAAAGAAAATCATGATGTAGTGTTAGCAAAAATATTTTTGTTTCCTCACCTTAAACGCTTGAAAAAGATGTATGAGGATTATGTTTTTGTTTTTGCACCATCCAGTAAAGGGAAAGAAGAGGAAAGAGGCTTTTCTAGTTTACCACTGTTATTTGCTGATCTTAAAGTTGAAAAGCAATACTTGTTTGAAAAAACAAAAGAATATAAGCAATCATCACAACCTTATCAAAAACGATATCAGGTTAAAGATATCATTGTTCGTAATAAGCATATGCTTCCAACAAAAAAAATATTATTAGTTGATGATATGTGTACGAGTGGGGCTACATTAAAACGGATGTATGAACTTGTAAAAAATCACGAGTTTGAAGTTGCATTGCTTACCATTGGAATTAATAAAAAACTAACTACTTTGCAATAAAAAACATGGAGTTTTTACGTTTTTACTTCCATGTTTTATTTTTTTATAAATGTTTGATTGTGAGGAATCTCAATTCCTTCTTTATCAAAACGTTTTTTTATAGTAAAACGCAAGTCAGATAGCATTTCAAATCCTTTGAAACTATTGGCTGAATTAATTGTACATCTTAGCATCATTCCAATTTGTCCAAAATCAATGCAACGAACAACAACAGGTTTTACATTTTGTTGTTTCTCTTGAGGAGTTCGTACATCGATAAAATCTGGATGTTTCTCGCATTCTTCCTCAATAATTTTTACTGCTAAATCAATGTCGGATGAATAAGCGACAGGAATTGAAAAGTAATTACCTTTGGTCGAATCAACTAAATTGGCATTTTCAATGGTTGCTTTGCTTATTTCGTTGTTAGGGACAATAATTCGGTTGCTTTCGTAAGTGCGAATAATTGTATGTCTCAGTGTAATTTCTTCCACAAAACCAATGAGTTGCTCTCCATTGATTTTGATTAGGTCGCCAACAATAAATGGTTTTGATATTACAACCATGATTCCACTTACTAAGTTACCAATCGTATCTTGTGCTGCTACTCCAACAATTAAAGCGATAATTCCAGAACTGGCAATTAATGCAGTAGCGATTCCTTCAAACATTTTAAATCGTGATAAAAGTGATAATACCAAAACGATAATCATCAAACCACGAATAATATTTAGTATACTTTGTCGGTTTTCAATGGTTTTGCTTTTCATAAATCTCTCTAATACTTTATATATAGCATAGAGGATGAGTGTTAAAATTGTAATTGTAATGATGGAACCAACGAGCCCGTCATATAGAACAGATTCTCCAAATGAGAAAATGGTTTCTTCGCTTATTGTGTTATTCATAATAGTCACCTTCTACAAAAGTATTATACTACAACTTATTAAATAGACAAGGAATAGGATGGAACAAAAAGCTTTAAAACGTATATTAAGTCGGCAAAAAGTTGCCTTTTCTAAGAAATAATAGTAAAATATGTTTATGTAGTATAGTTATTGCATAGAAAGGTCATAGGTTTATAGTTTAATGCAAGGAAAAGTGAAAATGTTTAACCCTGAAAAGGGTTATGGTTTCATCACTATTGAAGATGGTAGTGACGTTTTCTTCCACTATTCTCAGTTAATGATGGAAGGATTCAAAACAATCGAAGCAGATACTGAGGTTGAATTTGAAGTAATTGAAACTGACCGTGGATTACAAGCGCAAGATATCAAACCAGCCGCTTAATTCACAAATAAGAGTAAGAAAAAATCTTACTCTTATTTTTTTGTTTTTCTCAAACAAATGCGTTATAATGTTGTATGGTATATTATATTACCTGGAGGTACGATAATGGGTATATTAAATAAGCTATTTAATGGAGAAACAAAGCGTTTATCAAAGCTTGAAAAAGTTGCATCTGAGGTAGAATCATTAGCTACTCAAATGGAGAGTTTGAGCGATGAGGCTTTAAAAGATAAAACAACGGAATTTAAGGATCGTTATCAAGCTGGTGAGACGCTTGATGATTTGATGGTAGAAGCTTTTGCTACTTCACGTGAAGCAGCACGCAGAGTAATTGGTGAGTATCCTTACCCTGTGCAAATTATGGGGGCAGCAGTAATGCATGGTGGAGATATTGCCGAAATGAAAACAGGTGAAGGTAAAACCCTTACATCTACAATGGCTGTGTATCTTAATGCATTAGCTGGTGAAGGAGTCCATGTAGTTACAGTAAATGAATACTTGGCATCACGTGATGCGGAGTGGATGGGACAAATTTATCAATTTTTAGGATTAAGTGTGGGTGTTAACATGAGAGCATTGACAGCTTCTGAAAAAAGAGAAGCATATAATTGTGATATCATGTATACAACAAACTCAGAATTGGGGTTTGATTATCTTCGTGATAACATGGTTACAGATAAGAAAGATCGTGTTATGCGTGGATTGAAAACAGCACTTGTCGATGAGGTCGATTCTATTTTGGTCGATGAATCAAGAACACCACTTATTATTTCAGGTGGAGCTAAAAAGACTGCAAACTTATATCAGACAGCAGATCGTTTTGCGAAATCATTAAAACCTAGTGATTATGAAGTAGATGTGAAAACGCGTCAAGTTAGTTTAAATGAGAGCGGAGTTGCAAGAGCAGAACGTTCTTATAAAGTAAAAAATTTATATGATGTAGAACATACACAATTGGTGCATCATATTACAATGGCATTGCGAGCAAATTACATTATGCAAAAAGATGTTGAATATGTGGTAAGTGAAGGTGAGATTGTTATCGTTGACCAATTTACGGGACGTTTGATGAAAGGACGTGCATATTCAGATGGGTTGCATCAAGCGATTGAAGCCAAAGAAGGCGTTGAAATCAAGGAAGAAACAGCTACATTAGCTACAATTACATACCAAAATTTCTTCCGTCTTTATGACAAATTGGCAGGTATGACAGGAACAGCGAAAACAGAGGAAGAGGAATTCTTATCAATTTATAATATGTATGTTGTAGAAATTCCTACCAATCGTCCAGTTGTTAGAACCGATTATCCTGATGCAATATTTTCATCCCCAGAATACAAATATTTAGCACTTATTGAAGAAGTTAAAATGTTACATGAAAAAGGACAACCAGTACTTGTTGGTACAATTTCGGTTGAAGTATCAGAATTGCTTTCGAAAATGATGAAAAAAGAACGTATTAAACATGAAGTGTTAAATGCGAAAAATCATGAACGAGAAGCAGATATTATTAAAAAGGCTGGGCAAGTAGGTGCTGTTACAATTGCAACGAACATGGCTGGTCGTGGGACCGATATTAAATTGTCAGATGAATCAAGAGTACTTGGTGGTTTGGCTGTATTAGGTAGTGAACGTCATGAGTCAAGACGTATTGATAATCAGTTGCGTGGACGTTCAGGGCGTCAAGGAGACCCAGGGTTTTCTAGATTCTATGTATCATTAAAAGATAGTTTAATGGTTCGTTTTGGTAAAGAAGGCTTACTGGATAGTGCATTTGCGTCACTTGAAGGCGAAGCAATTGAATCAAAAATGGTTACTAAAGCAATCGGAAATGCTCAAAAACGAGTAGAGGGACAAAACTTTGATATTCGTAAACAATTGCTTGAATATGATGATGTATTACGTCAACAACGTGAAATTATTTATGATTTAAGAAATCATATTCTTGAAAATGAAAATGTGCATGATATCGTGAAAGATATGTTTACAAAAGTTACAGAAAATGTAGTAAATGCAAACATTGATAACAATGGTGATGTTGACGCAGTTTCATTGGTAAAAGGGTTTGATGTTCTTGGATTTGAAGAAGGTAGTGTCAACACAGGCTTGTTTGATGGAAAATCAGTAGATGAAGTGAAAGAAGCAGCTTTCGATTATGCATGGAATTTCTATGATTCTAAATTGGATGGGATTATGGATCAATATGCGAAGTTTGAACGTAATGTAGTACTTCGTACCATTGACCGCAACTGGATTGAACATATTGATACAATGAGTAAATTGCGTGATGGTATTCATTTACGTAGCTATGCACAAGGAAATCCTTTACAACAGTATGTAGAAGAAGGATTTGAAATGTTTGATGATATGACACAAAACATAGCTAGAGAAATCGTATTTTTTGCGATTAAGATAAAAATCGAAAGAAAAGAGGCCTAATATGGAGTTGTATGAGATAAAAGCTCATTTACAAACATATCGTGAGAAGCTAAAACAGCTTGGTGATTCACTTTGACTTAGCTGCGAAAAGTCAAAGAATTGAGATACTTGAAAAAGAACAGTTAGCAGAAGGATTCTGGGATAATTATAAAAAAGCACAGAATGTGGTTCGTGAACTGAAGATTTTAAAAGATTATGTACAAAGCTATGAACATTTAAAAACATCTTTTCAGGAGTTAGAAGATGTTTATGAAATGTTGAAAGTAGATGCAGATGATGAAATGCAGATAATCTTAGAAGAAGATTTTAAACAATTTGAAAAAGAAATGGAGGATTTTGAAATAAAAGTCCTTCTTTCTAATGAATATGACCAATCTAATTGTGTTTTAGAACTTCACCCAGGAGCTGGTGGAACGGAGTCATGTGATTGGTGTGAAATGCTTTATCGAATGTATACAAAATATGCAGAAAATAAAGGTTTTAAAGTTACTGTATTAGATTATCTTCCAGGAGAAGTAGCTGGAATAAAATCGGTTACTGTGTTAGTGGAAGGTGAAATGGCATACGGGTATTTAAAAGGTGAAAAGGGTGTCCATCGTTTGGTGAGAATATCACCTTTTGATTCAGGTGGCAGAAGACATACATCATTTGCCTCTGTGGATGTAATTCCTGAATTTAATGATGATGTGGAAATTGACTTAGAAGATAAAGATTTAGAGATTGATACAATGCGTTCTAGTGGAGCTGGAGGGCAACATGTCAATAAAACGGATTCTGCTGTGCGGATTACGCATATTCCAACAGGGATTAGTGTAAAATGTCAAAGTGGTCGTAGTCAACACGATAATAAAGAACAAGCAATGTTACTTTTAAAAAGTAAATTGTATCAATTACAAGTAGAAGAACAGATGAAGAAGGTCGCTGAAATAAAAGGAGATCAGAAATTGATTGAATGGGGTTCACAAATTCGTTCTTATGTTTTTCAACCATATAAATTGGTAAAAGATAATCGTACAAACTATGAAACAACAGATGTACAAGGTGTAATGGATGGAAAACTAGATGATTTTATTTTTGCTTATTTAAAATCGTTAGTGAAGTAGGTGGTTTATGATAAAGAAGGATTTAGTAAAAGACTTAGGTATTGTAGTTTTAGGTAATATTATATTAGCTATTGGTGTAGCTTTCTTTTTAGTACCAAATGCAATTTTATCTGGTGGTGTTGCAGGGATTGCAATTGCAATTGAACCCATTGTTCATCTCCATCCAAATACAATGATTTATATTTTGACAATTTGTTTGTTTATCATAGGGGCAATTTTCCTAGGAAAAGGTTTTATGATTAAAACAGCATTGTCGAGTGTTTTGTATCCTACTTTTGTTTCCCTTTTTGGGGAAATGGCAGAAAAAGTTTATATCACTGATGATCCACTTTTAGCTTCTATCTATGGTGGGATTTTTATCGGTTTTGGTTTAGGTCTTGTTTTTCGAACAGGAGCATCAACAGGTGGAATGGATATTCCGCCATTGATTATTCATAAATATACACATATTCCTGTGCATACATTGGTTTTGATTGTAGATGGGCTTACGGTATTGTTAGGGATGGCAATCCATGGTATTGAGCCTGCTCTGATTGGGATTATTTCAGTATGGGTTTCATCTTATATGGTAAATAAGGCAATGATGATTGGCTTACGAGAAGCACAATCAATCATGATTATTTCTGAGAAATATGAAGAAATTCTAGATGAAATTTCTAAGAATCTTGATCGTGGTGCTACCTTGATTGATGCAAAAGGTGTTTATACAAGACAAGAGCGTCCTGTTATTATGGTCGTTATTTTTAGGAAGCAATTTCCAATTTTGAATAGAATCGTACAAGCAATTGATCCAAGTGCATTTGTAATTGTATATGATGTAAATGAAGTTCAAGGTGAAGGTTTTACATTTGATGAATTGGATAATGGAGGAAGCTATGAGATTTAGTGAACTATCAAAAACAGAGTATCGAGAATTTCAGTTGCGTCATCCATATTCAAACTTTCTAAATAGTACAGAATCTATGGATTTAGAAGAAGCTATCAATTTAAAGGTAACATATGTAGGTTTGAAGATAGATGACAAGGTTGTGTGCGCTACAGCATTAGTTAAAATGCCAGCAATGAAAAAGTTTTTTTATTATTATTCTCCTAGAGGAATGCTAGTTAATTATGAACAGATGGAGCAACTCTCTTTTTTCGCAAAAGAACTTGAGCATTATGGGAAAAAACAAGGTGCTATGTATATTGTTGTGGATCCATATGTGCTATATCAACAACGCGATATCGATGGTAATCCAGTTGCTGGAGGTTTTTACAACCAATCAGTAATTGATACTTTAGAAAAGGTAGGATTCCAACATACCGGATTTACTCGCGGTTATGGAAAGAATATGCAATATATTAGATGGATGTTTGCTTTATCTTTAAATGGGAAAACAGAAGAAGAGATATGGAAAAATTTGCATCAACAAACACGTTGGAGTATTAATAAGACTTTAAAGTATAGTATGCAAGTAAGAGAAATAGCATATGATGAGATGAATATTTTCTATGAAATTATGAAACATACTGGAGAACGTAGACACTTCGCTAATCGCGATGTAACGTTCTATCAAAAGCAATATAAAGCATATGGTGAACATCTAAAAGTGTTATTGGCATATTTGGATGTGGATAAATATTTATCGAGTATTAATATAGAATATGATAAATCTTTAAAGGATAAAGAACATGTTGAACAAGAATTGGAGAAAACGCCAAATAATAAGAAGTTTATCAAACGTAAAAAAGTGATTGATGAAGCAATACAAGTGGCAGAAAAAAGACGCAAGGAAGCATTGGAGTTACAGGAAAAACATGGAAGTATAATTCCAATGGCTGCAAGTATGTTTATGTTTTATGGAGATGAAGTAACCTATCTTACAAGTGGTTCTTATGATGAATTTAAAGGTTTTTATGCCTCTTATGCATTGCAGTGGGAAATCATTCAAAGAGCATTGAAAGAAGGCTATAAAACATATAATTTTTATGGAATCAGTGGTGAATTTGATGAGACGTCACCAGACTTTGGTGTTTATAAATTCAAACGTGGGTTTGATGGCCAAGTAGAAGAATTGATTGGTGATTTTATAATGGTAACAAAACCTATATTATATAAGGTTTATAAGACTTTGAAAAAAGGAAATATTTAAAGCATAAAGTCTATAAGATAGAGTACTATCTGGATAGACTTTTTATTTGTGAAAATGCTGTGAATTATCGATTCATCTCGTTGTGGTTTTATATAAAGTTTGTTATAATTACTTAAGTTGGGAGTGATATCAATGATTAATTTGGTTGGTGTATCAAAAATTTATGATAATGGTGTACATGCAATAAAAAATATGACTCTTCATATTGATGAAGGAGAGTTTGTTTATATAATAGGTCCGACAGGATCTGGGAAATCAACATTTATTAAATTGTTAGATGGAGAAGAAATCCCTGATGCTGGGACAGTTGAAGTGGCAGGTATTGATGTAGGAAAATTAAAATTTAAGAAAGTACCGTATTATCGTCGGAATATTGGAGTTGTATTTCAAGATTATCGGTTGTTACCAAATCTGACGATTTTTGAAAATATTGCATTCGCTTTAGAGGCAATTGGTGAAAATAAGGTAAAGATTAGAAGACGTGTAAGAGAAGTGCTAGAATTGGTTTCATTAGAAGAAAAGGCTCGTTGTTTTCCACGAGAACTTAGTGGTGGTCAACAACAAAGGGCTACAATTGGTAGAGCAATTGCAAACAAACCGAAAGTTTTGATTGCAGATGAACCAACAGGAAACCTAGATCCAGAAAAATCAAATGATATTATGCGACTTTTAGAAAAAATTAACACAGAAGAAAAAACTACGATTGTAATGGTTACTCATGATCAAAATCTAGTTGATAATTTCAAGAAAAGAACAATAGCTTTAGATGAAGGATATATTGTTGCAGATATGATGAAGGGTGGCTATATTCAGCATGATTGAGTTTTTTAAAACTTTACCAATGCACTTCAAAAGAGCATGGAACAGTGTAAGAAGAAATTTTGCCGAAACATTATCTAGTGTATTTGCTGTAACTGTAACATCAATTCTAATTGCTATTTTTGTGATTGTCGGATTTAATATTGGAGGTTTCACACAAAATGTTGAAGATAGTGTGAGAGTAGTTGCTCAAATTGATCTTTCTGTTGAAGGAGATAAAATCAAAGAGCTTCAAAAAGAAATTGAAAATCTTCCCCATGTCACAAGTGTAATTTATTCAGATAAGGAAGAACAACTTGAGAAACTTATTGATAATCCTCAAGGGGGAGAAGGGTATGTGGACTTCAGAGATGATAACCCACTTAGTGCTGTTTTCTATGTAGAACCAACGAGTGGAGACTATTTAAATCAAATTGAAACTAGAGTATCTCAGATAGACGGTATTGATAAAGTTTTTTTTGGTGGAGAGAGCGTAGCACAGATGGTTTCAGCATTTAATTCAGCTAGATTAGGTGGTGGAATATTTATAGGAGCATTGTGTTTATTAGCGATTTTCTTAATTTCAAATACAATTAAAATTAATATCCAAAATCGTAAAGAAGAAATTGCAATCATGCGAAATGTTGGTGCTAGTAATTTATTTATTAAGATGCCATTTTTGATTGAAGGGGTTATTATAGGCGCTATAGGTGCAATTATACCAATCCTTGTATCAATTTTTGGTTATGGTTTCTTATATGACTCCATGAATGGACAATTCTTTACAATCCTCTTTAAAATGTATGCACCGATGCCGTTTATTTATTTAGTTAGTTTATTTTTGCTTGCGGTTGGTATGATTGTTGGATTGATTGGAAGTTTTGTATCCGTTACAAGATATTTACGTTGGAAAAGATAATATTATGTTTGAAAAGGTTGAGGGGCACTCAGCCTTTTTTTGTGGGGATATGATACAATAAATGAAATGAAGGTGATAGTATGAGAAGAACAAGAATATTTGAGGCTTATTTAGATGATTTTAACCTTATACGCATTTATCGTAAGAAGGATACGTATGCAGAAGATAAAGCTTTCTTTTATATGGAAGATTGTGATAATAAAATGTATTCTATTCATGTTTTAAAAACATATGAACAGAATGAATATTGTTGTTTTGAGTGTTTCTTTAATGGTGATATACAATTTGGGAAACAATACGAAATTATAAATGAGCATGGAAGAAAAACATCATTAATATTTGCTGATATTGTAAAAAGTGAGCGCTTTGATCAAATGTTTTATTATAAAGGTAGTGATTTAGGATGTACATACATGGGAGAGCAGAGTGTTTTTAAAGTATGGGCACCAACCGCATATGATATGTACTTAGAAGTATATGATCACGGCGTTCAAATATTTCCTATGGAGCGTAGTGAGAATGGTGTTTATACGATTTGTGTTAAACAAGATTTAAAAAATAAAAAGTATCTATATTTGGTAAGTGTAAATGGAGAAATTCATAGAGCACTTGACCCTTATGCTAAAGCAGTGGACATTAATTCGAAACATAGCGTAGTTATAGATGTACCAAACATAAGGAGAGACTACGATCTTCCGACTTTAAAAACTTATTGTGATGCCATTATATATGAAGCGAGTGTTCGTGATTTTACATTGGGAAAAACATTTAAAAGTTTTACAGAAGAGAATAATGAAGGAACAGGCTTTTCATATGTTAAGAACTTAGGAATTACGCATATACAATTGCTTCCAACCTTTGATTTTAGTGGAGTAAATGAAAGTAATCCATCACTTATGTATAATTGGGGATACGATGTAAATCAGTGGATGGCCTTAGAAAATTCTTATAGTAGTAATCTGTTGGAACCTATACAAGGAATCTTAGATTTGCAAAACCTAGTAAATAAGTGTCACGAAGTAGGGATAAGAGTAAATTTAGATGTTGTTTATAATCATGTGTTTGAACTTGAAACATCTTGTTTACAACAGTTAGTCCCTTTCTACTATTTTCAACTACATTCTGATCACACATTTTCTAATGCAACAATGTGTGGAAATGATATTGATTCTAAACGATTGATGTGTCGCAAGTTAATTGTTGATTCTTGCATGTACTTAATAGACACCTTTAATATTGATGGATTACGATTTGATTTAATGGGGATCTTGGATATTGAAACAATGAATAAGATTGTTGCAGAAGCAAAGCTTAGAAAGTTAGATTTCATGATATATGGAGAAGGGTGGAATATGCCTTCAACTTTACCAGAAAAGGAAAGAGCAACAATTGATAACAATTGGGAAATGCCACAAGTGGCACACTTCTCAGATGTTTTTAGAGATGTTATAAAAGGGAAGCAGATTGATAAATATTTGGAATATGGATATGCATTGGGAAATACGGGGATGATTTATCAAGCTATGAATGTATTGAGTGCAAGTGTCGGTGATTTTGGATATCGTAAAGTGTTTACAACCCCAATGAATGTTATTAATTATGTAGAATGCCATGATAATATGACAAGTTGGGATCAAATCGATGCTGCGATGGATGAAACAGAGGAAGATAAGGTAAAACGTCATAAAATGCTATTAGCATTCGTATTGCTAGCACAAGGAATTCCATTTCTACAAAGTGGGCAGGAATTTTTGCGTACAAAATATGGACATAATAATACATATAATTTAGGAGATGATATCAATCACATTGATTATAATCGTAAAGATAAATATATTGATGTTGTCAATTATACAAAAGACTTAATAGCGATACGTAAACAACATATGTTATTTCGAATGAATGATGTTGATAAGATTTATCATAATATATATTATGAACATATCAGTGAAAGAGTATTATTTTATATTTTAGAAGGTAAAGACTATAAATTGCAGGTAGTTTTTAATCCAACGCGTGAAAAATACACAAAAGTTTTAGATGAAGAGTGGGAAATTATTTTCTATAATGGGAAAATAAATGGCAGAATAGTGAAAAAATTTGATATTTTTCCATTAGATGTTATAATTTTAAAGGTTAAAAAGGAGGAGACTGAATGATTCAAAAGAAAAGTATTGTAACGAGCGTTATTTTAGGAATCGTTACATGTGGAATTTATAATCTATACTGGATGAGTCAAATTACTAACAATGTTGCAGATATTAAACGCGATAATAGCTATCGTACAGGTAGTAGTGTAGTGTTATTGACAATCGTAACTTGTGGTATTTATGGGTACTATTGGGTATATGTAACAAGCCGTGATATTTTCTATCTTGAGCAAGATTATAATATGCGTACAAGTGATAATAGTGTTATCAATGTTATTTTTGCAATTTTCACTATGCAACTTGTACCGTTGGCAATTATGCAATCATCGATTAATAACTTAAGCGATGAAATTTATTCAGCTTAAAAATATTATATTTGGATGTTTGGCTATTGCATTGTTGATATTTGTAGTGGATGTGTATTGTCCATTAGAAACAATATTTGGAATACCATGTCCAGGCTGTGGAATGAGTACGGCATTGTATTATGTGCTACGCTTAGACTTTGCTACAGCGATTTATTTTCATCCAATGGTATTGGTTTGCATTTTATATTTTATGGGTATTGGAATTGTATATTTGAAATATCATACATTTCAAGTAAAGATAGTGAAGATATTTACCATAATCTTTGTAGGCTTGTTAATCATTACTTATATTTATCGAATGATTAATATATTTCCAGAATATCCAATGCTATATAATGAAGACAGTATATTAGGGAGAATAATAAAGTAGAGATGGGGAAACCCATCTCTATTTTATTTCTATTAGTTTTACTTCACCTTTTTTGAAAGGTAAAAATAAAGTATTTTGATTTTGTACAGGAGGTATTGGATTATCAGCTGTAGAATATATTTCTTTGATACTTTTTATTTGTTGTTTGGTTTTATTTGTTAATACCTCAAGGTTACTAGTATATTCATGTTCGTTATTTAAATCTGTATTTGCAACGATTAATAGAGTTTTATCTTTATTGATTAAATAAGAACCAAGAGCATAAATATCGTCACTTTGAAAACTGGCCGCAATATGTCTATTTCTTGTGGAAATCGCAACAAGATATTCCTTACGTATATCTTTTAATATTTTCAACATATTAATTAGTCTTGGATCATAATCATTATAAGTAAAATAGAATGGATCAAAAAGAGCAAGCTTATTATAGCGAGGGTCATCCTTAGGGAGATTGTAGCGTTCGCTTTCTTCGCAATCTAGTCCAAGATTCATCGGTTGTACTTCAAAGAGTTCTTGTCCAGAGTTTATAAAAGCAACGCCGTTAGGTAAGAAAAGGTTTAGTGCGCTGAGCATGATATTTAATTCTTTTTTTCCTGTTTTTGCACTTACTCGAGAAGTGTCATGAGATTCGCTTAATGCAAATACAGGACAAGCAAGATTAGGAACACGACGATAAAAGGCTTGTAGTTTTCCTTGTTGAATACGGCTTTCTTCACTGAAACCATTGCCTAAAATCATATTATATCCTTGCTTCTTCAAAGTTTTCGCATTTGAAATGTCTAACTCCTCTGCGATAAAACAAATATCAGAATCTATTTTTTTGGCTTCTTTAATAATTCCATCGACTAAAGCAAGCGGTAGGGCATGCCCCATGTCAATTCTTACACCATCAAGTCCCAATTCTTTTTGATAGAAAGGAACAATGTTTGTTAGTTTATTCCATAACTCAGTATTTATTTTTAGGCAGGGATGCATACTTGATTTAGCACTGTCAAAAAACAAATATGGAGGATGTCCTTCTTCAATATGACACATGGCTAATTCATTGTTATCTAAATACATTCTAGTGTATGTTACATCACTCCAAACGGGTTGTGGATCATTGATCCAATCTGAAAATGCAGGAGCGACAATAACTCCAAATTCTTTTTCAATAGCTTCTAATAAGTTTTCATTCGTTGCTTCGCATTGTTTTACTAAATTTGTATATTTTTCAGAATCACTCGTTTTGGGATCATAACAGAAGTGACTTAAGAATTTTTTGGTACTAGGATCTTGATATACAAGTTCCATATTTTTTTTGTTTGGTGGTACTAGTTGCTTGATATGTTTATAGTAAGGTAACTTGTAATCATCTTTGAATGCAGCATCAATCCAATAAAACCAATCAGGATTTTCTTTTATTAACGTTGAATCAATAGCAGCAGTTCTTGGGATGATATCAATGATTACTCGCATATCAAGAATATGGCAAGCTTCAAAGAATGCTTTTGCTTGTTCTAATAATGTCAATTCATCTAATAGTGGATCATACAATGTATCATCAAGAGTAAAAATGTTTCGAATCGCATAACAAGATCCGAATTCACCTTTTTTGAATTCTTTACTGTTTTCAAAAAATGGCAGTAGATAAATCGTATCAATCCCCATATCTTTTAGATAGGAAAGAATGAAAATCTGCTTTAAAAAGGTTCCACTTTCTTTAAATCCGTCATCATTACAAAGTTTTATTTGTCCATCTTGATCATGGTCATAACTACTGCTACTGCGAATCATAGATGAATAAACAAAAGCTTGCTTAATCCAATCCCCATTTTTACTTTTTATTTGTTTCAATTGTGATAAAGACTGTAGATAGTCTTTATTTGGTTTATTTTTTATAATTGCTTTTAATCCTTCTGCATAAAAAGCATAAGGATTTACATTCATTTGGTTATGTTTAAATTCCTTGTAATCCTCATAATTGAAAAAGTTAAAATTATAAGGAAGGATATAATTTTTATCCAGTTTACAATTCACTTTCTTTTTTTCTAAATTTTTAATTGCTTTTTTAATATATTTCATACGTTGCCCCTTACTACTATTATAGAATATTGTGCGTTTAAAATAAATAAATATGATATAATTGCAACGATGAGGTGATGTACATGGATATCGAGGCAATTGTCCAAGAAGAAAAAGAAAAAGAATATTTTAAAAAATTGGCAAAATATATAAATAGTCGCTATATTAATTCTACGGTATATCCACCAAAAGAAAAGCTATTTGCCTGTTTAAAAGAGTGTGATATGAATGATGTGAAAGTGGTTATCTTGGGGCAGGATCCATATCATCAAAAAGGGCAAGCTATGGGCTTATCTTTTTCGGTACCAAAAGGTGTTAAAGTACCACCAAGCTTAGTGAACATCTACAAAGAATTACAAGATGATTTGGGGGTTGATTTACCTAATCATGGAGATTTAACAAGCTGGACAAAACAAGGTGTGTTATTAATGAATACGGTATTAAGTGTTGAAGATAGTAATGCTAATTGTCATAAAGGAAAAGGTTGGGAAATTTTCACGGATCGAATTATGCGTGAATTAAATGACTATGATAAACCATTGGTGTTTATTTTGTGGGGTAAGCCAGCACAAGAAAAAGCAAGGTTAATAGATAATCCTAAGCATTTATTGTTGAAGAGTGTACATCCATCGCCGTTGAGTGCTTATCGAGGTTTCTTTGGTAGTAAACCATTTTCTAAAGCAAATACTTTTTTGAAAGCAAACGGAAGAAATGAAATAGATTGGAGAATTGTATAGTGGTTTTTAAAAATTCATATGAAGTGATTGAAGCGATAGAAGTGAAAAAGCGCAATGGAATTGATTTGAAAAGCTTTAAAGCTTTTATGGATTCGCTAGACAATCCACAGTGGAAACTGAAATGTATTCATGTTGGTGGTACAAATGGAAAAGGTAGTACTACCAATGTAATGAGAAGTATTTTACAAAAAGCAGGGTATAAAGTAGGAACATTTACTTCTCCCTATTTGGAAAGACATCATGATCGTATTCGTATCAACGATGTTTTCATTGAAGATGAAGTAATTACTCAATATGCTAATGTATATTATGAAGAATGGTTAAAATTTGATTTGAGTATGTTTGAGATTGATATGTTTATAGCAGTGAAATATTTTCTTGATCATCAAGTTGATATTGCCATTTTTGAAGTAGGACTTGGTGGAGATCAAGACGCAACCAATATTGTTGATCCTATGGTAAGTGTTATTACGAATATAGGATTGGATCACATGGAGTTTTTAGGTAATACATATGCTTCCATTGCTACTGCAAAAGCAGGAATTATTAAAAAAAATAGAGCCTTGGTAACAAGTGAAAAAAGAGAAGAATGTCTTACTATTTTTAAAAATAAATGCAAAGAAATGAATGTGAAGATGTTGGAATGTGGTGAAATAGAAAATATTATAGTAGATAAAGAATTAGCTTTTGACTATAAGGGGTTTCATGTAAAACAAAATACATTGGCAAAGTATCAAGCTTTGAACACAGCATTAGCGATAGAAACGATGCTTTATTTAAGAAACCATGATTTGGTTGATATAAGTGATGAGGATATTTTAAAGGGTATTTATGATGCAAAATGGAAAGGACGTTTTGAAGTTATTCAAAAACATCCATTGGTAATTATTGATGGCGCTCACAATGAAGAAGGCATAAAGGCGCTTGTTGACTCATGTCAAAACTATGATAATATAAGAATATTGTTTAGTGCATTAGTAGATAAACCTTATGATAAGATGTTAGATGCACTTCTAAGCTTAACAGAGGATGTAACGGTATGTGAATTTCCATTTGTACGAGCAGCAAGTGCAGAAACGATTAGCAAAGATCATGATGTGAGAATCATCAAAGATTATAAAGAAGCAATTCATGCTTTGATGGATGAAGCACATACACTATTAATTTGTGGATCTTTATATTTTATCTCTGATGTAAGAAACTATTTTTTTGAGAAAGGAGAGTCTACTCTTAAGTAGAAGTCTTAGAATGTACGCATTGTGAAAGAATGCGGAATTTACGCCTGTGGAGTGTACGCACGTCAGAAGCAGGAATTCTAATACTCATGTAGTGAGTAGCATTAGTAAAATGAATGCAGGAATTGTTCAAGTAGTTTGTATTGTTTTTTTAATTGTATTGTTTGGTTTGGTTTTTAAGAGGTACCCTCTTGAAATGACGATTCGAAATCTAGTATTGGCATCGTTATTTGTTTTGATAAGTGTCATCTTAAATGCTATTTCAATTATGATTCCCTTCTTTGGGGTTCCAAGTGTAAAAATTACATTTGCATTATTACCATTGATGATTTCAGGTGCTGTATTATCACCAAGTTGGGCATATTTGGTTGGATTTGTAACAGATTTGGTTGGCTTGTTAATTACACCAACGGGGTTTCCCTTCTTTGGGTTTACTTTAAATCATGTATTAGTAGCAACTTTGCCAGCAATCTGGTATCAAAGAAGTGTTAAGTTAAAACCAAAAATAATTCAAAGGTTAATAAATATTAGCTTTGTTTCATTAGCAGTATTAGCTTCGCTTTATATTTTAAGCATTAATCAAGTGTCAATAGAAAAAAAGGTGATTGAAATAACATTGCTCATAAAAATATCCTTGATTACTTTTATCTTTTTATTCGTGATTGTGATGTTTATTATTTTGCATTATGTTCGAAAACGCTTAAGTGAAGAAGCGGCAGAAGAATTAGCTAAATGGATGGTGGTTGCCTTGAGTATGGAATTGTTGATATCGTTGATGTTAACGCCTTTCTGGCTAGATGTCATGTATGGTATTCCTTGGTTTATCTCAACCTTTATTCGGGTGGTTAAAGCTTGTGTAATGATACCGATAAACATTACTGTTGGATATAGTTTAGTAAAAATAGTCAAAAGGATATCTTTTTCATAAGATATCCTTTTTTTAATGGAAAAATAAGAGTATAATGTAGTCGGTGAGTCAATTATAAAGGAAAAGAGGTAATTTATAAATGTTAACTTGTATGCTTGATAAGATTAAAGGAAAAGATGTGAAAATTGTTTTTCCTGAAGGTAATGATGAGCGTGTGTTAGAAGCAGCAATTCGTTTGTATCGGGAAAAGATACTCATTCCAATTTTGTTAGGAAATAAGATGGAAGTGAAAGTAAAAGCAGAGGAATATGGATTCAATATTGATGGTATTGAAATTATAGATCCTCTAACATATCCAGATTTAGAAAGTATGATTCAGAAGATGATTGATCTTCGTAAAGGAAAAATGAATGCCCAACAATGTCGTGAAGCTTTGGAAAAAACAAACTACTTCGGGACGATGTATGTGGCAATGGGATTAGCTGATGGACTTGTAGGAGGGGCTACATATTCTACAGCGGATACTGTAAGACCAGCATTACAGCTGATTAAAACGAAACCAACATCACATATTGTATCAAGTGCTTTTATTTTGGTGCGTGGAGATGAAAAGTATGTAATGAGTGATTGTGCGATTAATATTTCACCAAGTGAAGATGATTTGGTAGAGATTGCAATCGAAACTGCAAATACAGCAAGAGTGTTTGGGGTTGAACCAATTATGGGATTACTTTCTTATTCAACGCTAGGTTCTGGTAAGGGAGAAGCAGTTGATAAAGTGCGTAATGCAACGGAACGTTTAAAACTTATGGATTTGGATTTCAAAGTAGATGGAGAATTTCAATTTGATGCAGCGATTTCGCCTGGTGTCGCGAAAACCAAAGCGCCAGATTCAGAAGTTGCAGGAAAATGTAATACGTTTATATTCCCGTCAATTGAAGCTGGGAACATTGGGTATAAAATCGCCCAGCGTTTAGGTGGGTTTGAAGCATGTGGACCAATTCTACAAGGATTAAATGCGCCTATTAACGATTTAAGTCGTGGTTGTAATGCAGAAGAAATCTATAAGCTAGGAATTATTACAGCAGCACAAAAATATATTTAAATCACTCAATGAGTGATTTTTTTAATATCTCTGTAGAAAAGATACTATAAAAATTTAGGTTTTAGAAAAAGGAGAGTGTATCTACAAGTGAATTTATGAAGTTATGTCTTCTAGGCATACCAAAAATTCCAAATATCGACCAAAAAGAACTCATTTTCGTTTGTCTGCGTAGTATTTATGATAAGAACATAGTATGATAGTTATAATAAATAACAAATTTCCAAAAGGGGGGAAAAACATGCGAGCAAACAATATGATTGCTATGATTTTGGCTGGTGGAAGAGGGTCAAGGTTACACGCTTTGACAAGTAAGGTTGCGAAACCAGCTGTTTATTTTGGTGGGAAATATCGAATTATTGATTTTCCACTTAGTAACTGTGCGAATTCAAATATTGATATCGTCGGAGTACTTACACAATATGAATCGGTTTTACTAAATGCATATGCAAGTCAAGGGATACGATGGGGGCTTGATACCTTTGATAGTGGTGTTTATGTATTACCACCAAGAGAAAAAGCGGATTCAGACTTAGATGTTTATCGAGGAACGGCAGATGCAATTACGCAAAATATTGATTTTTTAGATCAATATAATCCAGAGTATATTTTAGTATTGTCTGGGGATCACATCTATAAGATGAACTATGAAGAGATGTTACGTTATCATGTGAGTGAAAAAGCTGATGTGACAATTGCGGTTCTTGAGGTTGATATGAAAGAAGCTAGTCGTTTTGGAATTATGAATACAGATAGTGAAGGAAGAATTGTAGAGTTTGAAGAAAAACCCGAGCATCCTAAAAGTAATTTGGCAAGTATGGGAATTTATATTTTTAATTGGAAACTATTACGTAAAGAGTTAATTGAAGATGCTAAAGATGAAACATCTTCACATGATTTTGGAAAAGATATTATTCCTAAATTGTTGGAAGAACATAAGCGATTGTATGCATTTACTTATTCTGGATATTGGAAGGATGTAGGAACCATTGATTCTTTATGGGAGGCAAACATGGATCTCTTATATAAGAATGAAGAAATAAATTTGAATGATTCTTCATGGAAAATCTATACAGAAGACACATCTTCTCTTCCTCAATATATTAGTGATACAGGTGAGGTTATTCACTCCTATATCAATCAAGGGTGTGTAATCAATGGAAAAGTAGAACGTTCCGTATTGTTTACAGATGTGAAGATTGGAAAGGGTGCTAAAGTTAGAGATGCAGTATTGATGCCAGGTGCAGAGGTTGGCGAAAATGCGATCGTTGATCGTTGTATCGTAGCTGAAAATGTACACATTGGTGCAGGGTGTAAAGCTGGAGATGCAAAAGGTGAACATATTGAATTAATATCTAAGAATGTGAAGAAAGAGCGTCCAAAAAAGACGAAAGTAAAAAGGGGGAATAGATAATGTGTGATGCATTTGGTGTTGTGATTTTCTCGGGAACGAATGTACATATCGATGGAATTGAAGATTATCGTTCTATAGGATCCATTTCTTTTTTAGGAAGATATAGAGTTATTGATATTCCTTTATCAAATCTTACGAATTCGGGGATTGAAACAATTCAGTTGTATGTGAAAAATAACCCTCGTAGTATTATTGATCACGTTGGTACAGGTAGACATTACAATATTAATTCAAAACGGGGATCATTAGATATTTTATTTGGTAATGGGAAATCACTTTCGGAGTTTTATCGTAGTGATATTGCAACGTTTGATTATAATCGCTCAGCTATTGAAAATATGAGTCAAAAATATGTTGTAGTAGCAGCGAACTTTATGTTATATAGTATTGATTATAATGATGTAATTGAAGAACATATCAAAACGGGTGCAGATGTAACAGTGCTATATAAGAATGTTGATAATGCGAAAGAAGCATTTATTAATTGTGATGTTTTAAATTTAAATAAGCAAAAAGGAGTTTTATCGATTGATCGCAATCGAGGAAATTTCAAAAATAAAAATATCTCAATGGAATCTTATGTTATGAGTAAAGAAATATTCTTAGCGATGGTTGATCAAGCAGTAAATACAAGTTCTTTATATTGGATGCGTGATATTTTGAATGATGCATCAACATATTTAGATATTCGTGGGTATCAATATAAGGGATACTTAGCAGCAATTAATTCTTTTGCTTCATATTATCGTTGTAATATGGAGTTATTGAATCCAAGAAATCGATCTCGATTATTTAAAGAGGATTGGCCAATTTATACAAAAACCAATGACTCATCACCAACACATTATTTTTCAACAGGTAGTGCAACAAATTCTTTGGTGTCCAATGGATGTTGTATTGAAGGGCGTGTTGAAAATAGTGTAATTGGTCGTGGCTGCAATATTAAAAAAGGTGCGATTGTTAAAAACTCAATTATTTTTCCTGGTAGTGTAGTCGGGGAAGATGTGAGTATTGATTATACAGTTATTGATAAGAAAGTAATCATATCAAAAGTAAAAGAGGTTAATGGAACCCTTGATCAGCCAGCGTATGTAAAACGCGATGATCGTATTTAGGTAAATGTTATGAAAAGTGCATTATATGTTGCGGCAGAAGGTTTGCCATATATTAAAAGTGGAGGTTTAGCAGATGTAATTGGATCGCTTCCTAAAGCGATTCAATCACATGGAGTAGAAGTAAGAGTTGTTATTCCTCTTTATTTAAAGATTGCTGAAAAATATCATGAGGAATTAAAATTTATTAAAGAGTACTTTGTAAGCATCAATTATCAAGAAGTTCCTGTACGATTGTTACAGAGTGAATATGAAGGTGTAACATATTATTTTATTGAACACCAAGGTTATTTTGAAAGAGAAGCTATGTATGGGTATGGAGATGATGGAGAACGGTTTGCATATTTTCAAAAAGCAGTATTGGAAATGTTGAATCAGTTGGATTATTTTCCCGATATTCTTCATTGTCATGATTGGCATACGGGAATGATTCCTGTTATGTGTAAAGAGAATTATCAACACGATAAACGTTATCGTCAAATGAAGCATGTGTATACTATTCATAATCTTGCATATCAAGGAAACTTTTCAAAAGACATGTTGGATAGTTGTTTAGGATTATCAATGCAATTATATGATAATGGAAATGTACGCTTTGATACAGGAATTAGCTTCATGAAAAGTGGTATCGTATATGCAGATCAAGTGACAACGGTTTCACCTACATATGCACAAGAGATATTAACATCAGAATATGGTGAACACTTGGAGCATGTATTGCAAATGCGTGCTCAGAATTTAACTGGAATTGTCAACGGAATCGATACTGTAATGTGGGATCCCAAAACAGATGTGAATATTGATGTTAATTTTAATCAAGTAAATGTATTTAAGAAAAAAAGTGAAAATAAAACAGCATTACAAAAAGAACTTGGTTTAAAAGTGGATCCAGATGTCTTCTTGTTAGGTATGGTAACAAGACTAACGGGGCAAAAAGGATTAAACTTGGTTCAAGAACAAATGTCATGGTTAATTGATTCCAATATCCAGATGATTATCTTAGGAAGTGGAGATCAATATCTAGAGGATGAATTTAATGCTGTGGAAGCTGGAAATAAAGGAAAGTTTGTATTTTATTGTGGCTATAATGAAACGTTGGCACATAAAATATATGCAAGTTGTGATGGCTTTTTGATGCCATCGAAGTTTGAACCTTGTGGGATATCACAATTAATTTCTTTACATTATGGAACCTTACCAATTGTTAGAGAGACAGGTGGATTGAAAGATACCATCACCCCATATAATGAGTTTACAGGAGAAGGAAATGGATTCTCTTTTGCTAATTTTAATGGTTGGGAGATGATGGAGTGTGTCAAGCGAGCACTTCATGTATATTATGATAACCCAGCAGCATACCGTAAGCTTATTAAAAATGCAATGAAGGGTGATGTTAGTTGGGATAAAAGTGCAGTAGAATACATTGAAATGTATAAAAAAGTAATAAAATGAAGCAGATTTTTATAAATCTGCTTTTTAAGTATCGATAAAGAGTTGACTTCCTTTTTTAAAGCTTTATAATATAAACAACAAATTTAATAAAAACAATAAGGAGGACTATAATTCATGGCATTTTATTTTAAAGAACCATCACGCACTTTTAGTGAATATTTATTGGTACCAGGGTATTCTTCTAGAGAATGTACACCAGACAGTGTTTCATTAGCGACACCACTTGTGAAGTATAAGAAAGGTGAGAAACCTGCAATTACAATGAACATTCCTCTTGTAAGTGCAATTATGCAATCTGTATCAGGTGAAAAGATGGCGGTTGCATTAGCAAAAGAGGGTGGTATCGCTTTTATTTATGGATCACAAACAATCGAGGAAGAAGCAAATATGATTCGTCGTGTAAAAGCAACAAAAGCAGGTTTTGTGCCTAGTGATTCTAATATCAAACCAACGGATACATTAAAAGATGTTATCGCATTAAAAAAACGCACAGGACATGGAACGATTGCAGTAACGGATGATGGAACTTCAGAAGGAAAAATCGTAGGAATTGTAACAACAAGAGACTATCGTGTATCAAGAATGGATTTGAATACGAAAGTGGAAAGTTTTATGACACCTTATGAGAAGTTGATTTATGGAGATGATGGTATTTCTTTATCCGAAGCAAATGACATTATTTGGGATAATAAATTAAATGCATTACCAATTATAGATAAGAATCAACGTTTAAAATATTTTGTGTTTAGAAAAGATTATGATTCTCATAAAGAAAATCCAAATGAATTATTAGATTCTCATAAACGATATATTGTAGGAGCTGGAATTAATACTCGTGATTATGAACAACGGATTCCTGCATTGATTGAAGCAGGGGCAGACGTACTTTGTATTGACTCAAGTGAAGGATTCTCAGAATGGCAGAAAATCACATTGGCTTGGGTTCGTGAAAAGTATGGAGACAAGGTAAAAGTTGGGGCAGGAAATGTTGTTGATCGTGAAGGGTTTAGATTCTTAGCAGAAGCTGGAGCAGATTTTATCAAAGTTGGAATTGGTGGAGGTAGTATCTGTATCACACGTGAACAAAAAGGAATTGGACGTGGACAGGCAACTGCTTTGCAAGAAGTTGCAGCAGCACGTGATGAATATTATGAAGAAACAGGGGTATATGTACCAATTTGTAGTGATGGTGGAATTGTCCATGATTATCATATTACGCTAGCACTTGCCATGGGTTCAGATTTCTTAATGTTGGGACGTTATTTTTCAAGATTTGATGAATCACCAACAAAGAAAATTAGTGTAAATGGAACATATATGAAAGAATATTGGGGTGAAGGTAGCGCCCGCGCTCGTAACTGGCAACGTTATGATATGGGTGGAGAAGATGAGCTTTCTTTTGTGGAAGGTGTTGATTCTTATGTACCTTATGCAGGACGTTTGAAAGATAATGTTGGCTTAACCCTTAGTAAAGTAAGACATACGATGTGTAACTGTGGATCACTTAGTATTGATGAACTTCAACAAAATGCTAAGATTACCCTTGTATCTTCTACAAGTATTGTAGAAGGTGGAGCACATGATGTTGTGGTAAAAGAAGGAAATTATGATCAAAAAAAATAACTCTTTAGAGTTGTTTTTTGTTGCAATTACCTTGATTGCAATGTTCTTTTATTTTCCGGTCATATGAATAGAGTTCCATATGTAGTGGTGATAGAATAAAATTAAGATAAAAAGGAGATTTAAAGATGAAATTTATTAAATGTGAAGATTGCGATTCAGTTGCGTTAGTATTAAGTGATGGCAAAGTGTGCAGCGGTGAAGAAAATGAGTTAGTGCCAAATACAGTGGATGCTGCGCAAGAAAAACATGTTCCATATGTGGTGAAAGAAGGTAATATTTTAAAAGTTCAAGTTGGTGAAGTTGAACATCCAATGTTGCAAGAACATCATATCGAATGGATTTTGGTAGAAACAAAAGCTGGAAGTATGATGAAACGTTTAAATCCAGGTGAAAAGCCATATGCGGAATTTAACATTGAAGGTGAAGAAGTTATCGCAGTATATGAATATTGTAATTTACATGGTCTTTGGAAAAAAGAAATGTAATCTGTTATTTATTATATATTAATGAACTTTTATGATGAAACTTAGAGAGATGAAAAACATTGGTAAAACAATGGAAGAAAAACTTAATTCAATTGGTGTATTTACGCCAGAAGAATTAATTGATATGGGTAGTAAATGTGCTTATGAAGAATTGAAAAAAGAATATTCAAATGTTTGCTTAGTGCATTTATATACTTTAGAGGCCGCAATTTGTGATATTGAAATATCCGAGTTGCCAGAAAATATAAGAAGAAATTTAAAAGATTTTTCAGATGCAATAAATTAAAAGCTGTTGATCATTAAGATCAGCAGCTTTTTTAGATATCCAATAAATTGTTAAGTTCTTTGACAACAATGTTTGCATCTATATTTGAATATAGATCATCATAATATTGAACATATTTAATTTCGTCATATTCATTGATGATAAAGATAGATTTTACTAGAGAACTAATTTCATAAATATAAGTTCCAGTATAGCGTGCAAAATTACGTAATTTAAAATCTGATAAAAACTTAAATGTTTTTAATTTTTTTGAAGAGCCTAAACGTTTTTGCGTGTAAACGGGTTCGTTAGAAATTAAATAAAAATCAATGTCTTCAAAATCTTTAAAAATGGTATCAAGTTTTGCAATTTCATTCATGATTGCATGGTTCCCAAATGAAGGTACCGTGATGTATACTTTGTTTTTCTTAATCATATGTAAATCAATTTCTTCTTCATGGTTATCAAAGATAACGATATTTGGTAATCTAGTACCAGCTGTGATAGGTTCTAGATTTCTAGTATATAAATGTTTTTTCTGCATAAAAATCTCCTTGATACTATTATATTATAAATAAAGAAAATATAGTAGTTTAAAAATGTGAAAAAATTCTCAATAAGCCTTTAACAAAAAAATGTAAAGTGATATAATTATATCGATTTGAAAAATAGGAGGCTATTATGGCAAAGAGAACTGTAAAAGATTTAGATGTTGCTGGAAAGCGCGTCATTTGTCGAGTTGACTTCAATGTTCCTAGAAAAGATGGAGTCATCACAAACGATAACCGTATCGTTCAAGCGTTACCAACAATTAACTATTTAATTGAAAATAATGCAAAAATTATTTTAATGTCACACTTAGGTAAAATTAAGACTGAGGAAGATAAAGCAAAGAACAACATGGATGTTGTAGCAAAAGCTTTAGCAGAAAAAGTGAACACAAAGGTTACTTTCTCTAATGCAACAAGAGGGAAAGAATTAGAAGATGCTGTTGCAAACTTAAAAGATGGTGAAATTGTAGTTGTACAAAATACTCGCTATGAACCAGGAGAAACAAAAAATGATCCTGAATTATCAAAATATTGGGCTAGTTTAGGTGACTTATTTGTTGAAGATGCTTTTGGGTCTGTGCATAGAGCGCATGCTTCAACAGTAGGAATTCCTTCTATTTTACCAAATGCATTAGGTTTCTTGGTAGAAAAAGAAGTTACAATGCTTGGTAAAGCAGTGGATAATCCAGAAAGACCATTTGTTGCAATTATTGGAGGAGCGAAGGTTTCTGATAAAATTGCAGTTGTTGATAATTTATTGAAGAAAGCTGATAAAGTTATTATTGGTGGAGGTATGGCATATACTTTCATGAAAGCTATGGGTGGCGAAATTGGTACTTCTCTACTTGAAGAAGACAAAGTAGCATTAGCGAAAGAATATTTGGAAAAAGCTGGTGATAAATTAGTATTGCCTGTAGATAATGTATGTGCAGATAAATTTGCTGCTGATGCAAACACACAAGTATGTGAAAGTGGAAAAATTCCAGCAGATTGGATGGGATTGGATATTGGTCCTAAAACAATTGAATTATTTACAAAAACACTACAAGGTGCTAAAACCGTTGTATGGAATGGTCCTATGGGTGTATTTGAAATGGAACCATTTGCTAAAGGAACATTGGCTGTATGTACAGCAATTTCTGAATTACCAGGAGCTACAACCGTAATTGGTGGTGGTGACAGTGCAGCTGCTGCAATTCAATTAGGGTTTGCAGATAAGTTCTCTCATATTTCAACTGGAGGGGGAGCTTCATTAGAATATATGGAAGGAAAAGAATTACCAGGTATTGCGGTAATTTCTGATAAATAAGGAGAAATATAATGAGAAAACCTATTATTGTTGGAAACTGGAAAATGAATAAAACAATTGCTGAAGCAAAAGCTTTTATTGAAGCTTGTGATGGCAATGCACATGATGGGGCTACATTTGGAGTAGCAACTTCATTTATTGCATTAAATGATGCAAATAAAGCAGCTAAGAATTTAATTGTGGCTGCCGAAAACTGTCATTTTGAAGACAATGGTGCCTTTACTGGTGAAGTGTCTGTACCAATGTTGGAAGAAATCAATGTAAAATACTGTATTATCGGACACTCTGAAAGAAGAGAAATGTTTGGGGATACAGATGAAACAGTGAATAAAAAAGCAAAACGTTTAATTGATGCTAATATTACACCAATTCTTTGTATTGGTGAAACAGAAGCACAATATGATGCTGGCGAAACAGAAGCAGTGATTCGTAAACAATTAACTGGATCATTGGCTGATCTTTGTTCAAAATGTGTTTCAAATATGGTAATTGCATATGAACCAATTTGGGCAATTGGAACGGGAAAAAGTGCTACGAAAGAAGATGCTCAAAAGTGTTGTGCAATCGTTCGTGACCAAGTAAAAGTTATGTATGGTGAAGATGCAGCGAATGCTGTAAGAATTCAATATGGTGGATCAGTAAAACCTGATAACATTGTTGAATACATGGCTTGTCCAGATATTGATGGTGCATTAATTGGTGGTGCTTCATTAAAAGAAGACTCATTTAATGATATTATGTCAAAAGTAAAATAATAGTAATCTAAGGATCAAATTCGAAATGGATTTGATCTTTTTTATTTTGATAAACAGTATTTCTATGTAAGCTCTTACATTAATTGTTTTTACATTTTTCATTAACCTGAAAAATATTCTTTGTTTTTTACATTTTATGTATTATAATTATAGTAATATTTAAAATATAAATTGTGATTATACGGAGGAGAGTAAAATGAAAAAGATTTTTAGTGTTTTAGCTGTTTCATTTTTAGCACTATTCGCACTTGCTGGATGTGATGATGGCGGTTCGGATTCGGATACGATTCGTGTTGGTGTTAATTATGGAACAACAGGTCCATACGCAACGTATGGAACATCTAGTGTTGAAGGAACAAAATTAGCTGTTAAAGAAATTAATAAAAACGGTGGAATTAACGGTAAGAAAATTGAACTTGTTGAAATGGATAACAAATCAGATACAAATGAAGCAGTTAATATTGCAACAAAGCTTACAACAGAAGAAGATGTTGTTTTAACTTTAGGACCAGAAGTATCAGGGAATACAAAGGCAGCAATTTCGGTTGCAAATAAAAATAAAATTCCTTTGATTTCTCCATCTGCTACAGATGATAAAGTAACTGTGAATAAAGATGGTTCAGTTACTGAATATGGATATAAGATGTGTTTTAACGATTCTTATCAAGGAAAAGCATTGGCTCAATATGCAATTGCTCAAGGTAAAACAAAAGCGGTTATTTATGGAGATAGTTCAAGTGACTACTCAAAAGGTTTAACCAAAGCTTTTGAAGAAGAGTTCAAAAAACAAAATGGAACAATTGTAGCTAGTGAAAACTATGTTGAAGGTGATACAGATTTCAATGCTGCTCTTACTAATATCAAAGGTAAGGATTTTGATGTTTTATTTATTCCAGGATATTATAATGAAGCAGGTTTGATTATTAAACAAGCAAGAACGCAAGGAATTAATCAAATGATTTTAGGAGCAGATGGTTTTGATTCACCTACTCTAATTGAATTGGGTGGTACAGAAAACTTAAAGGATGTATTCTTTACAACGCATTTCTCAATTGCAGAGGAAAACAAAGACATTGATAACTTTATTGCTGCATACAAAGATGAATTTGGAAAAGAACCAGATGCGTTTGCTGCATTAGGATATGACCTAGGATATTACATGGCAGATTCTATTGAAAGAGCTGGAGATGATATAACACCTGAAACAGTAAATAAAGCATTATCAGATACAAAAGCAAAATTTTCTGGAATTACGGGAAGTTTCTCAATGGGGAAAGATCATGTTCCTGTGAAAACAATCAAGATTGTTGAGTTACAAGCTGGCGAGCCTGTGAATGTAGTTAACTTTGATGTGAAGTAAAAGCATATCAAATAAATATATAAATAGGTGAAATGTAAATTTCACCTATCTTTATTTTTAGAAAGTGAGGAATATGTGTGAGTCAATTTATTCAGCAATTGATTAATGGATTGTCCATTGGTAGTGTGTTTGCTTTAATTGCACTTGGATATACCATGGTATATGGAATCATTAAATTAATCAATTTTGCGCATGGGGACATTTATATGGTAGGAGCCTTTGTTGGCTATTTTTGTATTACAAGATTGGCGAGTGGGTTCTTTGGACTGATTTTAGCCTTGGTGATAGCAATGGCAGCTTGTGCCATACTAGGTGTCATTATTGAAAAGGTGGCGTATAAGCCATTGCGAAACGCTTCGAGGATAACAGCGCTTATTACAGCGATGGGAGTGTCCTATTTTCTACAATACACAATGGTGTATTTCGTAGGACCATCAAAACGGGTTATGCCAGCACCATTTGAAAATACGGTTTTTAAAATTGGTGGAATTACCTTTAATTTATCTACAGTTATTATTATTGCTGTTACAATATTTTTAATGTTGTTATTGCAATATGTAGTAAAACGTACAAAGATGGGAAAAGCGATGCGTGCCGTATCGGCAGATCCAGATGCAGCTCGTTTGATGGGAATTAATGTAAATCAAACAATTTCATTTACGTTTGCGATTGGAAGCGCCTTAGCGGGTGCTGCAGGAGTACTAATTGGTATTCATTATAATTCAATTGAACCTTTAATGGGAACAATACCAGGGTTAAAGGCGTTTATTGCTGCTGTTTTTGGTGGGATTGGTATTATTCCTGGAGCAATGTTTGGAGGGATATCGATTGGTGTTATTCAAACGTTTGCGGCAGGGTATATTAGTTCTTTATGGCAGGATGCGGTTGTGTATGCACTTTTGATTTTTATTCTTGTTGTAAAACCAAGTGGTTTACTTGGCAAGAACGTGAAAGAGAAGGTGTAGTATATGAAACATTTATTTACGAAGAAGAATTTGATGTGGCTATTGTTTGGAGCTCTTATTTGTATTGCGATGTATTTTGTATTTGGAGTCGTTACGCAGAAATGGCAAAAAACATTGATTACAGCTGCTTATTATATAATTGGGGCATTGGGACTTAATTTAATTATTGGTGTCAGTGGACAGTTTTCATTAGGACACGCAGGATTTATTGCTATTGGTGCATATAGTGTAGGTGTTGTTTTTCAAGGGGATGCGACATTAGCGAATTTTGCATTAGGAATTGCAATTGGGGTAGTAATCACTTGTGCGGTAGCACTTATTATAGCAGTACCTACGTTTCGTTTGCGTGGGGATTATCTAGCTATTGCAACGCTTGGTTTTTCAGAAATTATTAGAATTGCAATTCAAAATATGAAAATTACAGGTGGTGCTAGTGGTCTTAGTTATTTGAGTTTTGAAAACATTAATGATCATGGAATGTTTTTAATGATGTTGATTACGATAGTGCTTAGTATTTTATTGATTGTAAACTTTGTTAAGTCTTCACATGGCCGGGCAACTATTTCGGTTCGCGAAGATGAAATTGCATCTGAGGCAATGGGAGTAAATACAACAAAATATAAGACAATTGCTTTCTTAATTGGAGCAAGTTTAGCAGCCATTGCAGGTGCTTATGTTGGACCGATGAACTTCTTTATCAAACCTGGAGATTTTGGATTTCAAAAATCAATTGATGTTTTGGTAATTGTTGTTCTTGGTGGTATGGGGTCTTTAAGTGGTACCGTAATTGCAGGTATTTTTATTGCTGTAATTAATACGCTATTACAAAATTATTCAGATATTCGAATGATCCTATATGCTATTATTCTTGTGACAACGATGATTTTTAGACCAAAAGGGCTTTTTGGAAATAAAGAAATCACAGATATTTTTTCAAAGAAACGTAAGGAGGCTGAATAACATGGCAATTCTATCGGTAAAGAGTTTAACGAAGAATTTTGGTGGGTTATGTGCAAACTCCAATATAAATATGGAAATTGAAAAGGATGAACTAATAGGTTTGATTGGTCCTAATGGTGCTGGAAAAACAACTCTGTTTAATATGCTAACAGGCGTTTATGAGCCAAGCGAAGGACAGATTGTAATTAATTTTGATGGAAAAGAAAAGGACATAGCTGGAAAAAAACCTTATGTGATAACTAAAATGGGGATTGCTAGAACTTTTCAAAACATTCGTTTATTTAAGGATTTAACGGTTCTTGATAATGTGAAGATCGCTATGCATAAAGATGTGCAGTACAATCTTTTGCAAGCAATTTTTCGAACACCAAAGTTCTTTAAAGAAGAAGAGCGTATGGAAAAAGAAGCTAATGAGCTTTTGAAAATATTAAAGTTGGATACAAAAATAGGGGAGTTAGCTTCTAACTTGCCTTATGGAGAGCAACGACGCCTAGAAATAGCGAGGGCACTTGCAACAAATCCTAAATTATTATTTTTAGATGAACCAGCAGCTGGTATGAATCCACAGGAAACGGCAGAGTTGACAGAACTTATTCGGTTTATCAAAGAAAAGTTTGAAATCAGTGTTGTATTAATTGAACATGATATGTCGCTTGTAATGAATTTGTGTGAACGTATTTATGTACTTGATTATGGAAAGTTAATCGCTTCTGGAAATCCTGAAGAAATTGCGCAAAATCCACGCGTAATTGAAGCTTATCTAGGGGAGGAAATTTAATATGGCAATGTTGGAAATAAAAAAATTGGAATTGAACTATGGCGTTATAAAAGCTTTAAAAGGAATTGATATGGAAGTTAATCAAGGTGAAATTGTTACTTTGATTGGAGCGAATGGAGCTGGAAAATCTTCTACATTAAAAGCAATTTCAGGAATTGAAAAAATCAGTGGTGGTGAAATTTTGTTCAATGGGGAAGAACTTTCAAAAATGAATGCCCAGGATATTGTGAAGGTTGGTGTATCGCAGGTTCCTGAAGGAAGGCGTATCTTTGCTGGGATGAGTGTATTAGAAAATTTAGAGATGGGCGCTTATCTTCGTAAGGATGCGGAAGAAATAAAAGAAAGCTTAGAACTTGTATATAAGCATTTTCCAATTCTAAAAGATCGAAGCAAGCAAAATGCTGCAACATTATCTGGTGGTGAACAACAGATGCTAGCTATGGGAAGGGCATTGATGTCCAAACCGAAGTTATTATTATTGGATGAGCCAAGTATGGGATTGGCACCAATTTTGGTGAAATCAATTTTCTCTATTATAAGCGACATCAAGGAACAAGGGACAACAGTATTGCTTGTTGAACAAAATGCAAGGATGGCATTGTCGATTGCAGATCGGGCGTATGTTATGGAAACAGGTAAAATTGTACTTAGTGGGAATGGAAAAGAATTGATGGATAGTGAAGAAATCCAGAAAGCATATCTAGGAGGATAAAAGATGATTGTAAAGGAAAGAATGAGTAAAAACTTATTAACGATTACCAAAGAAGATAAAATTGATAAAGCCATCGACATCATGACGAGTCATGGATTACATCGTCTACCTGTTGTAGAAGGAAAACAATTGGTTGGGTTGCTGACAGAGGGTATGATTTCTCAACGTGGGGCAAGTAAAGCAACAAGTTTAAGTATCTTTGAATTGAATTATTTACTTTCAAAAACAAGTGTGGAAACAATCATGGAAAAGCATGTTCATACAATTTATGAAAATCAATTCATTGAAGATGCTGCAGTTAAAATGTTGGAATATAATATTGGTTGTCTTTTGGTTCTTGATGAAAAAGATGAGTTAGTAGGAATTATAACGCAAAACGATTTGTTTAAATCGTTTATTGAAATTCTTGGGTACCATGACAAAGGTACACGTTTAAGTGTTGAAGTTGTAGATGGACTTGGAGTTTTGGAAAAGATTACCAAAATCATTGGAAAGTATAATTGTAATATTCTTCATATTGGTGTGTATGATGGTGAAGATGGAAAAACAAATATTATTTTTAGAATTGATAGTTTGGATACAGATGGAATTAAATCAGAATTAGAAGAAAATGGATATAAAGTATTGAATATTACAAAAAATGAAGTATAATTATTACAGTAAGAATGTTCAATGGGGAATAACATTGGGCATTTTTTATTATTTATATATGGTTTTCAGATAAACAAAAAAGATTTATGAAAGAAAGAAAAAAAGTTAAAAAATACTTAAAATTTTTACATTTTTTAGTGAAACGCTTACATAAATTATGAAATGACATAACATTAGGGGTCATAAATTCTTGAAAATGGTGTATAATTAGTGTATTCTAAAGAAATAGAAAAGGTTTGGTGAATTATGGCAAAATATATTACAAAACGTGTCTTGATAGGAATACTGACATTGTTTGTACTAACAACAGCGACTTTCTTTTTAGCAAAAGCCACGCCAGGGTCGCCGTTTAGTGCGGAACGATATCGTAATGAAGAGGCACGTGAAAAGGCTATGGCCAAGTATAACTTGGATAAGCCGGTTATGGAGCAGTATTTCCTGTATCTACAAGGTATTACTGAAGGAGATCTTGGAGAAAGTTATATTCAACAAGGACGTACTGTTAATTATTATATAGAGGAGGGGTTTCCAGTAACGGCTAGACTAGGGTCGATAGCTTTCATTATTGCGTTAATTGCTGGTATCGGAATTGGTACTGGTGCAGCGTTATCCAAGAAGCGATGGATCAATAATGTGTGTATGTTTATTGCAACGATTGGGGTTAGTATACCATCTTTTCTGATTGCATTATTATTACAGTTATTCATAGGAGTCCAGTTAGGATTGTTACCGTTCATAGGTTTATATGGACCTGAATATTACATTATGCCTGCATTCTCTTTAGCACTTTATCCAATTGCGATGATTGCGCGTTTGACGCGTAGTAGTTTGTTAGAGGTAATGCGACAAGATTATATTGTATTAGCAAGATCAAAAGGAACACCATATCGTATGGTGGTTTTACGACATGCATTAAAAAATGCAATGTTACCAGTTATTACGTATGCAGGACCAATGTTTGCATTTTTGTTAACTGGTAGTTTTGTTGTTGAGACAATCTATTCAATTCCTGGAATTGGGGCAACCTTTGTTCAATGTGTAGTAAATCGTGACTATCCATTGATTATGGGGATGACCATTTTCTTAGGATTTATCATTATCACATTCAATATATTGACAGATTTAATATCTGCAGCGGTTGATCCAAGGATCAAGTTGAAGTAAAAAGGAGGCGATTGATATGGAAGAAAATAAAACAAATGAAATACAATTAAATCCTGAGCTGTTTGAAAAGTTAGATGATTCTGAAAAAAATGCTGAGAAAATAGCATATGAGAGTAAAACTTACTTTGCAGATGCATGGTCAAGATTTAAACAAAATAAATTAGCTTTAGTAGGATTAACATTTTTAGTAATTATGATATTAGCTTGTATATTTATTCCAATGATATCATCTTATTCATTTGATGAAGGTGATAAACTTGCGAAAAACTTGGCGCCAAGTATGGCACACTTTATGGGTACTGATAAATTTGGTCGTGACATCTTTATTCGTATTCTATATGGTGGACGAATTTCATTGAGTGTTGGATTCATTGCTGCATTCATTTCGTTAGCTGTTGGAGTAGTGTATGGTGGAATTGCAGGATATGTCGGTGGAAAAGTGGATATGCTTATGATGCGTTTTGTCGACATGATGTATTCCATTCCAGACTTATTATATGTTATTATGATATTAGTAGTGCTAGGATCAAATTTGACTTCACTTTTAATTGGTATCAGTGTGTCTTCTTGGATGGGAATGGCAAGACAGGTACGTGCACAAATTATGACATTAAAGGAACAAGAATTTTCACTTGCTGCGTATGTATTGGGGGCAAGTAGAACAAGAATTTTATTTAAACATTTATTAATCAATAGTATGGGACCAATCATTGTGTCAGTAACAATGCTTGTACCAAGTGCGATTTTTTATGAAGCGGTATTAGGATATTTGGGTATTGGGTTAGCACCTCCTCAAGCAAGTTGGGGAACGTTAGCGAACGATGCGAGAAGAATGCTTTCAAGTGCACCACTTCAAACATTCTGGCCAATTATTGCAATTTGTTTAACAATGTTGGCATTAAACTTTATTGGTGATGGATTAGGCGATGCCTTAGATCCTAAGAAGAAGTAGGGGGTTGATTTAGAAATGAGTATGTTAGAAATAAAAAACCTCTCTACTGAATTTAGTACTGAAAATGGAACTGTACAAGCAGTTAGAGATGTTTCATTGCATGTTGAAAAAGGTGAGGTTTTAGGTGTTGTAGGTGAGTCAGGATCTGGAAAGAGTCAGACGATGTTCTCCGTAATGGGGTTATTGGCTGGTAATGGAAAGGTCGTAGAAGGTGAAATTCACATTGATGGTAAAGACATCTCACCACTTAGTTTTAAAAAAGCAAAAGAATATGATGCGGTTATGAGTGATATTCGGGGAAATGATATGGCAATGATTTTCCAAGATCCAATGACGTTCTTGAATCCTGTATTACGGATTGAAAAACAATTGATTGAACCGATTTTGAACCATAATGATATTTCGAAAGCGGAAGCTAAAGAAAGAGCAATCGAATTGATGCGTAAGGTAGGAATTCCTTCACCAGAGAAGCGAATTCGCCAATATCCATTCCAGTTTTCTGGGGGAATGCGTCAACGTATTATTATTGCCATTGCCTTGGCATGTAATCCAAAAGTAATTATTGCGGATGAACCAACAACGGCTTTGGATGTTACTATTCAAGCACAGGTGTTGGATTTAATTGGAAATTTGAAAGATGAATTAGATTCGGGAATCATTATGATTACCCATGACTTAGGAGTTGTTGCAAGTATTTGTGATCGAATCGCTATCATGTATGGTGGTAAGATTGTTGAAATTGGGACAGCAGATGAAATTTTCTATGAACCAAAGCATCCATATACAAAAGGATTACTGGATTGTATTTCAAATCCAGAAGATTTAGATAAGAAAGAATTGCGACCAATACCAGGTTCGCCTCCAGATTTATTGAATATTGGAAAGGGATGTCCATTTACAGATCGTTGTGAAAAAGCCATGAAGATTTGTAAGCTGGAAATGCCTGACACAAAAGTGTTTAGTGATACGCACAGTTGTGCTTGTTGGCTAACACATCCAATGGCAAAGAAGGAGGGGAATTAGATGAGTGATCCAATTCTTACAATAGAAAACTTAAAAGTACACTTCCAAATTGCTGGTGGATTGTTTACTAAAAAACAGATTGTTAAAGCAGTTGATGGAATAAGCTTCTCAATAATGCCAAAGGAAACATTTGGTCTTGTTGGAGAAAGTGGTTGTGGAAAGAGTACAACCGGTAGAGCGATTGTTAAGATCAATCAACCTACAGATGGAAAAATATTTTTTGAAGGAAGAGACATTACGAAGATCAAAGGTGCAGAATTAAGACAATTCCGCAAGGATGTTCAAATGATTTTCCAAGATCCTTATGCGAGTTTAAATCCGCGTATGACAGTTGGTGAAATTATCCGTGAACCAATGGATATTCACAACATATTTAAAACAAAACAAGAAAGAGAAAATAGAGTTCGTGAACTTCTTGAGATTGTTGGTCTAAAACCAGACCATATTCGTCGTTACCCACATGAGTTCTCAGGTGGGCAAAGACAACGTATTGGGATCGCTAGAACATTAGCATTGAATCCGAAATTTGTTGTCTGTGATGAGCCGATTTCTGCTTTGGATGTTTCTATTCAGGCGCAAGTTATAAACCTGTTGGAAGATATTCAAGAAGAAATGGGGATTTCTTATTTATTCATTGCTCATGATTTAAGTATGGTGAAACATATCTCAGATCGTATTGGAGTAATGTACTTAGGAAATCTAGTTGAAGTTGGGGAAAGTGACGATGTTTATCGCCGTCCACTTCATCCATATACACAAGCATTATTGTCGTCAGTGCCAATTCCTGACCCAAAAACTGCTCGTGAAAAGAAAAGGATTGTATTGGAAGGGGAACTTCCTAGTCCAATCGATCCACCTAGTGGTTGTGTGTTTCGTACACGCTGTCCAAGTGCCACAGAAAAGTGTGCACAATCTAAGCCTCCTACAGTAAAAGTAGGAAATCGCTTAGTAGCATGTTTCTTGTATGATGAAAACTAAGGAGGAGAAAGATTCAAATGAAAAAACTATTTAGTGTTTTAGGATGTTTCCTACTTGCTGCAACAGTTCTAACTGGTTGTGGTGGTGGCGGAGACGACAAAGAAACAAAAGCCAAAACCGAATTAAATGTTGCAATTGGTGGGGATGCAGAATTTCTTGACCCAGCAGTAGTTGATGATTCAATCACTGCTAACATTCTTAACCAAATGTATGATGGATTATATACATTAGATCAAGAAGGAAATGCAGTTCCTGATCTTGCAGAAGCTGAGCCAGAAATCAGCGAAGACGGATTAACTTATACAATTAAATTAAAAGAAGGAATTAAATGGAGTGATGGTGAAGAATTAAAAGCGAGTGACTTCATCTATGCTTGGAAAAGAGCAGTTGCAATTGGTGCTGCTGAAGCATACTACTCTACATTTATTTCTGACAATGTAGCAAATGCTGAAGATGGAAAAGCAGTAGCTGATGAAGACTTTGGTGCAAAAGCAATTGATGATTACACAATTGAAATTACATTGAAAAAGAAAACACCATACTTCACAGCATTGATGACAAATACTGTATTCTACCCAGTGCGTGAAGACTTTATTAAAGATGGTAAATTTGATGAATTAGAAAGTAAATGGGCTGATGAAGCAAAATTCCCAACGAATGGTGCTTTCTATGCTTCAAAAATCAACTCTAAGAGTAAAGTTACATTAAGTAAAAACAAAGAATACTATGAAGCTGATGACGTTAAATTGAAAAAAATTAACTTTATCGTTATGGCAGATACAGATGCACAAACAAATGGATTCAAGAGTGGTGAAATTGATTTCGCAACACAAGTAAACAATGAAACTGTACAAGCTGATGCAGACTTAGGTGAAAAAGTTTACTTAATTGATCCATATGTAATTAACTACTTCGTATTGTTCAATGCAGGAGAAGAAAACACTGTTCCTGAATTGAAAGATCCAGAAATTAGATTGGCAATTTCTCAAGCGATTGACCGTGAAGAAGTATTAGATGTATTTGGATATGGAGATTATTCTTATGAACTTAAAGGTTTAGTTCCAAAAGGAATCCCAGGTGTTGATGGTGACTTCCGTGAAGAAGCAGATAAAGAAGAAGAATATTCAGGATCTGACTTAGAAAATGCTAAGAAAATCATGGAAAAGAAAGGTTTCAATAAAGATAACAGATTGAAATTATCTTACAAATACAATGACTTACCACAACATAAAGATGTTGCTCAAGCGTTACAAGCATCATTAAAAGATGCTTATATCGATCTTGAATTAATCGGTAGTGAAAAAGAAGTATTCTTTACTGAAAGAGATAAAGGAGACTTTGAATTAGCTCGTCATGCTATGTCAGCTGACTTTATTGACCCAATGGCATACTTAGATATGTACAATGGATTTACTAAAGCTGGAAACACAGTAGATGATGCAGAATACGAAAAATTATTAGCTGAAGCAAATGCAGAAGATGATGCAGACAAACGTTTAGAAAAATTGCATGCAGCAGAAAAATACCTAGTTAAAGATATGAACTATGTAGTTCCTTTATTAGGATATTCTGATCCAATTTTAAAAGCTTCTAACTTAGAAGGTGTATTCTCTTCTCCAGAGGGACATTACAACTTAACTAGAGCAGAATTTAAATAAAATTAATCTATATATTCTTCCTTTTATAGGAAGAATATATAAAATAAAGCATTCACTTTATGAATTGGATATTTTTATACTAATAAAAATATGGAATAGTGAATGTTTTATTTTATATAGGAGGTAGAATATGAAAATCAAATCTATTCAAGAACAGTATAAAATAAAAGACATTTGTTTACAGGAGCGTTTAGATGATATTGTTCCAAGTGTAATGTTGGAGTATGATGTGGATGCTTGGTTAGTTGCATCAAAGGAATATCATGAAGATCTTGTATTTGATGCTTTGACACCAGCTAGTTATCTTACGGCAAGAAGAATTACGATGGTTGTCTTTGTGAAACGTGATGGAGTTGTCAGTAGACACTCTTTAAGCATGCCTGACAGTGAATTGAATAAGTTTTATCCCCAATATTGGGATATGAGTAAAGAAACACAGCTAGAGGCCTTAAAACGCTTTTTGGAGGAATATGATCCAAAATCAATTGCTATTAATATATCAAAAGACTTTACCTTTGCTGATGGTCTTAGTTATGGATTGTATACACTTTTTAATGAAGCACTACCAAAAACATACACAGATCGTTTTGTAATTGAACCAATGATTCCAATCAAGGTAATGGAAATTAGAACTAAAAGTGAATTGTCATTATATCCTGAAGTATTAGAAGTTGCTTTTTCTGTAATGGAAGAGATGTTTAGTACAAAGCAAGTAACACCAGGGAAAACAACATGTGCAGATTTAGAATTTTTTATGATGCAAAAAGTAAGTGATCTAGGATTAACATATTGGTTTAGTCCAACTGTGGATATTCAAAGAGAAGGTCATGAAGGTGTTATCTATGATGGTGTAATTGAAGAAGGCGATTTATTACATTGTGATTTTGGGTTGAAGTATTTAAATCTATGTACGGATACACAACGCTTAGCCTATGTTGCAAAACAAGGAGAGAATGAAGTTCCTAAATGGATGTGTGATGGATTTGTAATCAATAATCGTTTTCAAGATATAGTATGTGAAACAATGCAAATTGGGAAATCAGGAAATGAGGTATTGGCTGAGTCTTTGGCGAAAGCCAAAGCAGAAGGAATTGATGTAACACTATATTCTCATCCATGTAATATCTATGGACATGGACCAGGGCCAACAATTGGTTTATGGAACAATCAAAATTCAATTCCATATAGTGGTGATATTAAAATGTCAGCAAATACAGTTTATGCATTAGAATTGAATATAAAAGAAACGCATGATAATATCAGTTATACATTTTTCAGTGAAGAAACTATCGCTTTTTTGGAAAATAGTGTACAATTTTTATATAGAGGTAGAAAACAAATTTACCTTATAAAATAGAGAGGTGATAATCATGGGTAAAAAAGGAATTTTGGTTATCTTAACAGGAGCCAGTAGTGTAGGGAAGAGTAAGATTCGTGATCTACTGATGCAGGATAAAGATTTAAAATTATTCTATTCTATTTCGATGACCACAAGAAAACAAAGAGCAAATGAGGAAGATGGAAAAGATTATTACTTTGTCGATTTCAAAGCTTTTGCGGAGGCGCTTAAAAATCATGAATTATTAGAATTTACAGAATTCGATGGTTATTATTATGGTACGCCAAAAGAGCAGGTTGACTTTTTACTATCTACAGGAAAGAATGTTCTTGTTGAAGTGGAAGCACAAGGAGTTGGACAAATAAAATTGCAATATCCTGATAGTATTGCATTCTTTGTAAAACCGAGAACGATGGAAGAGTTAAAAGAACAAATTTTAGAGCGCTATAAAGATAACGATGCTAGTGCAGCGCGAAGAATTTCTAAAGCAAGTGTAGAAATGGATCTTGAACCACTTTTTAAACATGTTGTAGATAATAGTGACCCTGAAAAAGCAAAAACTGAAATTAAGAAAGTTATTCTTGAAAAAATGACAAATAAGTAAGAACTACATGTTTGATGTGAACCCATAAAGTTGGACACGTTATTATTTAAGCGCTTAAACTTGAGGATTGTTCTCTGTATGCTACAGGGGATAATCCTTTTAGTT
>NZ_JAQFIQ010000016.1 GCF_029504745.1 Breznakia sp. PF5-3
AGTTATTTTCAGTGTACACTTATTCACTTTTCAAAGATCTTTAAAAACTTTTTAAAGTTGGTCAATATTGCTTGACTTCCTTATAGTTAGCTCCTTGTTTAAAAGTGTGCTTTGTATGTTTTTTTCAACATAGTCTAGATGGTTTTCTTTTAACCATGCTTTTGCTTTGATAGCTGATGTACAGCCGAACGATGTATACATTAAAATCATATCCATCTCTCCTTTCCTTATCCACCTTCATTGTAGCATATAAAAAACAGAAATCAACAAAAACCTATCTTTTTAATAGGAATTAACAATTTCTTAACAATTATCACATATTTTTACATATAACCTTGATAATTGCGATACTAGAAAAGGGTATACTTTAAGCAAGCAAACGATAATAGGTTTGCTGAAGTATTCCCTAAAAATACTTCATATATTCTCCCTTTTTTTAAATAAATTCAAATAAAAAGCCTAATGGGCTTTTTATTTTTAGCTTTTCTGTATTATATGATATAATGCTTTAATTGGGGGAATGAACATGAGTAAAAGAATGAAGAAGTTTTTAGGTTATTATAAACCGTATCGTAAAATATTTTTTACGGATATGTTTTGTGCTTTAATCGCTTCAGCAATTACGTTGATATTTCCTTTATTAACAAGGTATATTGCAAATGATGTTTTACAAGCAGAAGGAAATGTTGCCTTTGATATCATCTGGAAAATAGGAACGGTGATGGTTGTTCTTGTAATTATTGAATATTTTGCTAATTATTATATTGCTTATAAAGGGCATGTCATGGGAGCTTATATGGAAGCGGATATGCGGGATGAATTATTTCAGCATTATCAGAAGCTAAGTTTTAATTTTTATGATGATCAAAAAGTTGGTCAATTGATGACGCGTCTAACAAATGACTTGTTTTCTTTAACTGAACTTTATCATCATGGACCAGAGGATATTGTGATATCCTTTATTAAAATTATTGGTGCTTTTGTAATTTTGATAGCTATCCATGTTCCACTTACATTAATTGTATTTGGAATGATACCATTTATGATTATCTTCAGTGTTTATTATAATAAGCAGATGAAGCGTGCATTTAAAGCGAATCGTAAAAAAATAGGAGATATCAATGCTAGAATTGAAGATAGTCTTTCTGGGATTCGAGTTGTAAAATCATTTGCGAATGAAGAGCAAGAAATGAATCGTTTTCAACATGAAAATCGTTTATGGATTGATACAAAGCGTAATTCATATCATAAGATGGGAAGATTTCATTCAGGGATTGGTGCTTTTATTAGCATGTTAAGTGTGGTTATTATTTTAGGTGCAGCATATTTTATTTCTGAGGGACAAATGAACGCAGGGGATTTAATTGCTTACTTATTGTATATTTCAAATCTAACAGATCCAATTAAACGATTGATTAACTTTACGGAGACATTTCAAGATGGAATATCAGGGTTTGAACGTTTTATGGAATTGTTAGAAATCAATCCTGATATTGAAGATCAACCAAATGCAATTGAATTAAAAGATGTAAAAGGAAATGTAGTATTTGAAGATGTATATTTCCGTTATAATGAAAAAAGTGAATATGTTCTTGAGGATGTAAATCTTGATGTAAATGCAGGAGAGTATATTGCCTTGGTTGGGCAAAGTGGTGCTGGAAAGACAACGCTATGTTCTTTAATTCCAAGATTTTATGAAATCAATAAAGGTGATATTAAGATAGATGGAATATCAAATAGAGATATTAAATTAAAATCATTACGAGATAATATTGGTGTTGTTCAACAAGATGTATATTTATTTGCTGGTACAATTATGGATAACATTGCCTATGGGAACCTTACAGCAAGTGAAGAGGATATTATTCGTGCAGCGAAACAAGCAAATGCACATGAGTTTATTATGGGCTTAGAAGATGGTTATTATACTGATATTGGATCTCGTGGGGTGAAGTTATCAGGTGGTCAGAAACAAAGGTTATCCATTGCTAGAGTATTTCTTAAGAATCCTGCGATTTTAATTTTTGATGAAGCAACAAGTGCACTTGATAATGAGAGTGAACAAGTGGTTCAAGAATCTTTAGAAAGCTTAGCGAAAGATCGTACAACATTTGTAATCGCACATCGATTATCAACGATTAAAAATGCAAAAAGAATTGTTGTTTTAGGTGAACATGGTATTGAGGAAACAGGAAATCATGAAGAATTATTAAAACAAGATGGAGAATATGCCAAATTATATAATATGCAATTTAGATAGGTAGTTCCTATCTTTTTTGTTATAAAAAGTTTGGAAATGGAGAATGTGGGGTATAATAAAGAAAAAGGAGAAAAATATGGATGATATGAATCGAAAATTGGATGCATATTTAAAATCAAAAAATATTGTTACCGAGGATGAACTAAAAAAAGCGATGGAGGAATTTATAGATTTGTATAATACAAAAAATATGCCAGTTAATGAATCTAAAATGTCGCAAGCATATGATTATTTAGAACAGGCTCAATCTGCGAATACTTTAGCATCTGCAAAAAAATATGCTAAGAAGGCTTTGGAAATATGTCCAGATTGTCTTGATGCGACAATGTTTTTGGCAGAATTAGAACCAGATTTTTTCAAAAAGGAGAAAATGATGCTCTCTGCTATTGAGATAGAAGAAAAGAAATTGAAGAAAGAGCACTACTTTGAAAAGGATATGGTAGGGAATTATTATGGAGTTTTTGAAACGCGACCTTACATAAGAGCACTTTATCAATTGGCATTTATGTATGCTGTAGATGGCAGAATAAAGAAAGTGATTGAAATTTGTAAAGAGATATTACGTTTAAATGAAAATGATAATACAGGAAGTCGATATTTATTGATGGCAGCTTATGCTTATATAGAAGATGAAAAAGCATTGAAAACTTTATATACAAGATATGAATATGAATGTTTAGAAACCCTAATTCCTTTTTTAATAATTTATTATAAGCAAGGCGACTATGGAAAGGCAAAAGAGTATTTGAATAAGATAAATAAAGCAAATCAATATTTTAAAAGTTTATATTTAGATGATAGTATTTTGAACGATTTAAAAGTACCTGATGGTTATTTCGCTATTGGGGAACCATCAGAAGTTAAAATGTATTTTGAAAAGTATAGTTTTTTATTGGATAGTGTTAATTGGCTAGATGAATTCATTAATAAAAAAGGAAATATTAGATAATCATCATTATTCATTAAAAGGAAGTTCCTATCTTTTTTGTGCATTCAATTTGAGTTTTCTTGATGCGGATTAGTATAATATGTATAAGGAGATATTTATGGAAACATTTATTGGAATTATGATTCCCTTTTTTGGGACTACCTTAGGGGCGTTATGTGTTTTTTTATTTAGGGAAAAAGTGAGTGATAAAATATTATCAAGTTTTCTTGCCTTAGCTGCGGGAATTATGGTGAGTGCTTCTTTTTTCTCGTTAATATTACCAGCTTTGGAAGCTGGTGGGGATAATGCGATTATTCCAGTTACGATTGGTTTTATGGCAGGGGGTATCTTTTTGTTTGTCTTGGATCGAATTTTGCCTCACCTTCATCCCAATACCAATACGGTGGAAGGATTACCAGCCCATTTAAAGAAATCTACTATGTTAGTATTAGCGGTTACCTTACATAATATTCCTGAGGGTATGGCTGTAGGGCTTTTATATGGTGTTGCATTACAAAGTGGTGATGTGGTATCTTTTTCTTCGGCGCTTGCTTTATCGCTTGGAATTGCATTGCAAAATATCCCTGAAGGAGCAGCAATATCATTGCCATTGAAAAAGACGGGAATGTCAAATGTTAAAGCGTTTATTTATGGAATGCTTTCGGGAATCGTTGAACCACTTGGAGCAGCAATTGCAATTTTCTTTGTTTCTCTTGTTGGTGGAATGATGCCTTGGTTGTTATCTTTTGCTGCAGGTGCTATGATGTATGTAGTTGTTGAAGAATTGATACCAGAAGCACATATGGATGAGCATTCTCATCATATAACATTTATCTTTATGATTGGATTTGCAATGATGATGGTTTTGGATGTCGTTTTAGGATAAGGAAATTATGGATACAAAAGTACGTAGAATAAAAATTTTAGAAGATTTGAAGCAAACAACAAAGCCGTTAAATGCGACTTTGTTAGCGAAAAAATATGGTGTATCAAGACAGATTGTGGTTGGTGATATAGCCATTTTGAAAGCGCAGCAGGAGCCCATTGTAGCGAGTGTAAAAGGTTATTTGTATCTTCGCGACGAAGATGATGGTATGTATACAATAGCTTGTAAACATAGCAGTGAGGAGACGAGAGAAGAACTACAAATCATTGTTGATAATGGTGGTGTTGTGATGGATGTTATCGTTGATCATCCTGTGTATGGAGAACTGGTTGGGAATTTGGATATTGCTTCACGCTATGATATTGATCAATTTATGGATAAGATAGCTTCCACAAAAGCAAAAAACCTTAGTGAAATGAATGAAGGTATTCATTTGCATACTATAAAATGTCATGATCAAGCAACATATGAACGAATAAAAAAACAATTAAGAGAAGGTGGCTATTTGTATGAATAGTCATTTTTTTTAACTATAATTTTGCAGTTAAAACGTTTATAATGTAGAGTAGAGAAAGAGGTGGATATATGCGCTTACAAGATATAAAAAAAGATGCTATTATTCTTGCTGACAGCTATCTGCATACAGAAATCAGAATGCAGTTATTAGACCAACAGGATGCATTAGCAAATGTATCGGTTATGACATTGACTACCTATCTGAATAATTTAGCTAGTGAGGAAGAAGATGCAATTATTTATGAGTATTATAAAATCTTAGCTACACTAGATTTACACGTTTTTAAGAAGGTTGCCTTAACAGGCGATTTTATTGATGAAGTATTGCAATTTGTGAAAGATATAAAACGATATCAGATTGATGTTGAAACATTACCAGAGCATGATCGTTATCAGCAAGAGTTAAAAAAGATAATTAAAGCAGTAGTTTTGGTTCCTCTACAATTGGATTATCAATTAAGTGAACTAAAGAAGCAAACGGATTTTCATAATTTCTATATTTTGGATTATAATTCAAATGTTTTTAAAGAGCGAGTGTATGAAGAATTAGTTAGTAAAGGTGCGGTTCGTTTGGATATTGAAATAATTAATCCACATAAAGAATTTTATTATGTATTAAATAAGCGTGAAGAAGTAGAAGCTCTAGCACGTTATATCATTGAACATGATATAGATGTGCAAGCGAGTAAATTAACGATTTTAAATACAGAATATGAAGGATTTATTGAACAAATTTTTAAACGTTATCATATTCCATATTCTTTTGTATCGTCTACATCGAAAAACCGATTATTGTTTAAATATTTATGTTTGATTGAATATTATTTAAATCCTTCTATGGATACTTTATTAAATGTTGTAAAGGAAGAGGTTTTTCGGCATCCTTATATTAGTGATTTTATGGAATATGTTTCAACTTTTAAGAAAACCCTTCATGATTCTTTTACACACATTCAAGATGCAACAATCACTAAAGATATTGTTAATGATATTGAATATAAACAATTGGTGAAGCTAGAATCTCATGCAAATGAGGTAAAGGAATTGATTGCAAAGCAACTTTTGGAATTGGAAACATTATCACCTAAACAAGCACTTATGAAAATTGATGAAATTGTTAACGAAAATCATTATTTTTCAAGTGTTGATGATTTAAAAACCGTACGAAAAATTCGTTCTCAAATGAAAGATATGATTCCATATATAGATGTTGTTCCAATGCAGTTATTTCTTCATGTATTAGAAAAACTTCAAGTTCGTAAAAAAGAGGCATTTGAAGGAATGCTTGTAGCAGGATTAAATGAGCCTTTAGGTGTAAAAGACTATCATTTTGTATTGGGAGCAAGCAGTGATAACTATCCGAATTTTCAATCTTTAGGAGGAATTTTTTCTGAGCAATATGTTAAGGAAATTGATTATCCAAATATTGAAAAGCGTTTTGCCTTGCATGAACAGAATTTAAAAAATAATCTATGTTCTAGCAATCATTTGGTTGTTTTTTATGCAACATCTTCTTTAGCGGGGAAAGAAAAGGAAGCAGCTTTAGAGGTAGAAACTTTTATGGAACAAGATGCACAGTATTATGCGCTTTCTTATAATCGTAAGGGATACGAACTTAATACCCAATTGGATACAAAAATAAGTAAACAGTTATTTTATCCAAACGATATTTTTAAGGGGTCTATTACATCTTATGAGATGTATAGTAACTGTCCTTTCAAATACTTTGTTCGTCATGGATTAAAGATTCCAGAACCAATGAGTTATGAATTTGATTCTGCGAAGGTTGGTACCCTTATGCATTATGTTTTAGAAATGTTAGTGAAAACTTATGGGAAAGCATATGCAGATCAAACAAGTGAGGTTATAGAAAATTTACTTGATAAAAAGATAGCAGAATTACAAACACTGTATCCATATATGAAAGAACAAATAGCAATAGTGAGAAAAGGGATTCTAGATAGTCTTGAGAAGAATTTACATTTTTTAAGTGAGATGGAAAAAGACTCTTCACTTACACCAAGTAAAAGTGAAGAAAGGTTTGATTATGAATTTCATATAGATAATGAAGTTTTACAACTATATGGATATATTGATAGGATAAATGAAAATAATGACTTTATATCAATTATTGACTATAAAAGTAGTGCTAAAAAACTAAAGGAAGAAGAAGTTTTTGCATGTTTAAAATTACAGCTTTTAACTTATTTAGTCGTTAGTGCAAAGCATTCTACAAAACGTCCATTAGGGGCATATTATTATTCCCTAGGAAATAAACAACAGAGTGCAGAATATGCAAAGTATCAAAAACGGACGAATGAAATTGTTGAAAATACAAAAGAGGATAGAGAAGCCGACTTTTTGAAGAGTAAGAAATTGGAAGGGTGGACAACAAGTGAGGATATTGAAGCAATGGATACTTCGCTTGAATTTATAAATGGTGTAGGTTATAAACAGGATGGAAGTTATGCATCAAAAACGAACATATATGATATTAAAGGGTTAGAACAATTATGTATTCGTATTTATAAAGGGTTGCTAGGGGAAATAAAAGCAGGAAATATGGATATCATTCCTACAACTTGTGACTTCTGTAAATATGGAAGTATTTGTCATTATAAAGGTAGAAAGTATGAACGTGAACAAATAACTGTTGATGATGACCTTTATCTTGTACATAAAGGTAAAAGGAGGGATTCATAATGGTTAAGTGGAATGAAGCACAGGAACGTGCCATTTATACAAAAGATAAAAATATTCTGATTTCTGCTAGTGCAGGTGCAGGAAAGACGACGGTTTTAATTGCCCGTTTGATGCATTTAATCAAAGATGACCATATAGGAGTTGATCAAATTTTAGCGATGACGTTTTCGGAAGCAGCAGCGGCAGAAATGAAAAAAAGATTGGCTAAAGCATTGCATGAAAGTTTACATGAAAACGATGATTCTACATTTATACAAAAACAGTTGGCAAATTTAGACAGTGCCAATATTTCTACAATTCATGGATTTTGTTTAACGATTATTAAAGAATATTATTATATGGTGGATCTTGATAAGAAGCGCATTCAAAATCCAATGGAAGAAACACAGGCGAGTTATTTGAAGAATAAGGCTTTAAAAAAAGCACTTGAAGAAGCCTATAGGAATCCTAGCTTTTATTCTTTTGCTTCCTCGTTTACAAGTCGACCTGAAAGTAGTGGAAGTTTAGATGATGAACTTGTTTCACTAGCGAATCTAGCAAATTCAAAGGCGGATCCTTATGCGTTTTTGGTAGCATGTAGAAATGCATATCACTCTCTTTCATCCATCAAAGATGTAGATGAAAATATCTTACATTATTTTATAGATGCTTTTCGTATTCCAACCAATTTATTATTGGATCTTGTTGTAAAGACAATATATGATTTAAACGATGATAGTTTAATAGAGAAAAAACATAATTATGAACAGGCTATGGAAGCTTTGAATCACAATGATTATGAGATGTATCGTTTGTATTTTATGAATGGGATGAAAGTAAAATTACCAGCTGCTACAAAGTCTGCTTATATTGCAGAAATTACAGCGAAAGAAAAAAGTATTTTGAAAGTGTTGTTTGATGAAAAGACCTTTCTTGAACAACATAATGCTTTAGTTGATGATGTGCATTTCTTCATTGATATCACTGAACAGTATTTGAAAGAATATGAGCAATTAAAAATAGATGAAGGGGTTATCGATTTTGATGATATGGAGCAATATGCAATTAAGATATTGAAAGCAGATAATGGATATGTAGCTAGTTTGTACCGTGAAAAATTTGCATCAATAATGGTTGATGAATTTCAAGATAGCAATGATGTACAAGATGAATTGGTAAAACTTATTTCTAGATCCAATAATGTATTTCGGGTTGGAGATATCAAGCAATCGATTTATGGTTTTCGCCATGCCCTTCCTTCAATTATGAGGAATTTGATGATTCATAAAAGTGAAGCAGATGAATTGATTTTTTTAAGTCATAATTATCGTTCGACTAAAGCGATTGTAGACTTCAATAATTTATTATTTGAAAGACTTATGAATCTTGATGGCTTAACATCTTCTTATTTAGAAGCGGATCATGTTTCGATTGGAAGTGAGAGACAAGAACAAGTAGCTTTTCCTATTACGATGCATGTATTAAATAAAAAGACAATTGATCCAGATGGAGAATATACTTCAGCTGATTTAAAGGCTTCTTATTTAGCTAATCAAATTCAAAAGTTAGTTAAAGATGGATATAAATATCAAGATATCGTTGTATTAGTTCGTAGTAATGCAAAGATGATAGAAATTAAAGATGCTTTAGATGAAGTGAATATTCCATGTTTTTATAATAAAAAACAAGGATTTTATGATAGCAAAAGTGTACAAACAGTACTGAGTTATTTAAAAGCGTTGGTAAATCCATATGATGATTTGCATTTTGTATCGATTCTAACATCAGAAATATATCAAAAAGATGTTACTTATTTAGCTTCAGCACGTTTAGAAAAACAAGAGGAAGCATTTGCTGCGTATCTTAAAGATGATCAGTCTTTAGCTACTTTTTATGATTTAAAAGAACATTTATATGAATATAAATTAAGTGAAATTCTTACCCAAATTTATGATATTAATAATTTTTATATGGAATATACAACTTCACAGGAAAAAGCAAATTTGGATATGTTATATGAAATTGTTTGTGACTATGAGAAACAGGAAGCAGTTTCAATTAATGGGTTTTTAAATTATCTATCAAACCAACAAGATGTGGAAGTTGGGGAAGCAATGCCAATTGGTGCAAATGATGATGTAGTTAGAATTATGAGTATTCATAAATCAAAAGGGTTACAGTTTAAAGTTGTATTTTTATATTCATCTAGTAGTTTCTCAAGTGTTGGAAGTGATGGGGTTATGAACTTTGATGAAGAATTAAAAGTAAGTATGAAATACTTGGATAAAGAACTACTTGTTCGTTATCCAACCATTACTTCTATAGCATTGAAACAAAAGCAACTACAGGAATACCTTGAAGAGGAACAACGATTGCTATATGTAGCTACAACTCGCTCACAAGAAGTATTGCATATCATTGATGTAGGTGATGATAGTGAAGTAGTAGAATATTCAATCAATGAATTTTATAAGTTACATGGATATACTGGATGGATTCGCAAAGCTTTCGCATTGGAACCATCACCGCTCTTTGTTTATGAACATGTAAATGAGATGTGGGAAAATGAGGTTTTAGAGGAACATGAAAGCACTTATACATTTCATTCATATGATAGGCATACAACATCATATGAACTTATATCACCAAGTGATACAGAGTTAAGAATTGAAAGACCAGCAGCTTTTTCTATTGATGAGGACCTAGGGTTTGAAAGAGGAACGAATTTGCATAGAATGGTAGAATACCTTCCTAATAGCGAATGGAATACAGATATCATAAAGAGGGTTGCAAAAGAACAGAAAATTGAGTTGAACAATCATGATCAGGAAGTATTACAGTCTTTATCTAATAATGCTGTGTTTAAGTATGCTTTAAGTTTCCATGATATATATCATGAATATGCTTTTAGTGTTAAGAAAGAACAAAAGATAGCACATGGATATATGGACTTTCTTGCAGTTCAAGATGATCGGGTTATTATGGTTGATTTCAAAAGTGACCGAGGAGTAAATGAAGCAGTTTTAAAAGATCGCTATCAATTGCAAATTTTAGAATATCGTGAAGCATTGTGCCAATTGTATCCTAAGAAAACGATAAAAACATATATTTATAGTTTTGAATTGCAAACGATGATTGAAGTATAGATTATAAGATATTAAAAAAGAGGGTAAATCATTTTCAATGCTTATCCGCTTTTTTATGTGAATAGAACGCTTTTTATTTGTATTTCGTCACAATAATTGAAGGAGGGGTATGATGATAAAAAGTAATATATATGAAGCAGATAATATAACCAATACAATGCAAAGAACAACAGAAAAAGTATTAGGAGTTGAAAATGATGCAAATTTGGCAGTGAACACAACAGTTGCTGGAAATATCATAGCAATGCAATGTATCAATCAATTGATAAAGAGTATAAAAGAATTCTCATCAGCATATAGTAAAGACAGTAAAAGAGTCCATGGATTGGCGAAAGCATTTAATGAAGTGGATGAAAGTATGAAGAATAGAATTAAGTATAGAGCAGAATGGGATGCATTGAAACCCTTTGCTAAGTAAGATATATGAATACAGAAGAAATTAATAAGCAGTTAAAATTGCATGATGAGAAGATAGAAAGTCTGGAAAGAAAATTAATAAAAATAGATCAAGAAAAAGAACAGCTAGCCCATATATATGAATATCAAAATAACCTAAAAGAAGAAATTCAAGTTGCTTTAAACAGTCTAGATTATAATCAAAATATGGACTATATGAATGAAGAAATACGTACACTACAAATACATAGTATGAAATATCTAGAAAATAATGGGGAATCGCTATTAGAACGTAGAAATCATGAATTGAACAATCAAGATGATTTATATCATAAACGATTGAAGCTTCTAGTAAATGAAGAGGAAAAACAATAATGGGAATCAATGTCTATCTAGAAGAGATTGAAAAACAAAGAACCTATGTATACGATCTAGCAACAACATATCAAACCTATTTAGATGAACTCAGAGGAACCATGAATTTGCTTTTCTATGCTACCCTCGAAGGTGAAGGCTATGATGCTATAAGAGAATATTTTGCTAGTGAGTATATTCCTTTGATGAATGGATTGAAAATGATTTGTGTAGAATTAATGGATGCTCATTATTATTTTGTAGAGGGATATCGTAGTGAAGTGCATGATGGAAATAGTGAAGAACTTGTCCTTCTTGATTTAATAGAGAGATTAAAATATCAGATTACAAATGCTGTCGAAATTTATCATGATTTGACATTTGAAGATATATATTTAGAACAAAATATTAATTTGATGCAACTACAACTCCAAATGTTGGAAGAACGATTATATAAATTATATGATTTCCAATCCTCATCTCCTAGTTATTTTGAGTCAGTTTTAGTCTTGATTGAACATGTAGATAAAGGAATAAAGGCAATATCAGAAAATGCAGGATGGGATGAACTTACAGGTAAATATGATAAGAGTAAGGTAGATTTAGGATGGGCAAAGGAATTGGATGTCTTATGGAACCGTTTTGATAATCGGTTATCCATAATAGAGATACAACTAAGGGAAGAGCAGGAAGAACTGGAAAAGAAATTAAAAGGGAGAACGTATAGCTTTGTAGAGATAGTGAATGGAGCAAGAGTCAAGTATTGGGTGAAAGGTACAGGACGATTAACAAAAGAAGATATAGAAGTGACAAAGCAATATGAAGAGTGGATAGATAAAATGATATCGATGTATGGAAGCGATGTAATCTATGGTACAATAAATCCAGATCCATTGGTTGTCTTATCGTTTGAGATGAGGACAGGAGTAGAGTACAAAACAGGAAGAAATCTAAGTGATATAGAGAAGTTGCAAAGACGATATACAATGTTGAGTATGGCGGCAACAATCGGGTTATCCTCATGGTGGTCAGTGATAGCAAACAAGAATGTGACAAGAAGTTTTGCGGATGATATGAGTATAGAAGATGCGACAAGATACAATGAATGGATGGAATTGAAGCGACAAGGATTAACAGCAGAAGAAATAAGTAATCTGAGAGAGTTTGGCTCTACGATAGTGGCTGGAAATTTGAAAACACAGGGTTCTGGGAATCAAGCAAAGGGAGAAGATTTACATCATGTATTTGATGATCCTGAACATAATTTAGATGGATATTTAAATTCACAAGGAGGAAATCAAAATAATGCATTCAATGCAGTACAAAATGAAGCACAAAAATATGCAGATAAATTTGGATATACAAGAGGACAAGATATAATTGTAAATGTTAATGGGTTTAATATAACAGTTAGAGGAAATATGGTTAATGGGGTTTTCAGAATTGGGACATTCTTTATTCCTTAAGGAGGAAAAATGGATAATAAATTAATAATTAAAAAAGCTATGAATTTGTTATTAAATGGTAATTCAGCTGTATTAAAACAACTGACAAAACAATATGAAAATAGCAAAATAACAGATATAAGAGAAACAGGAAAAGGTATTTTTGTAGATTTTAAAGTTTTAGATACTTCTTTAAAACTAAATTTAAAAGGAGTCAAAAAGGATTTTGTTTTTGGCGATGTGTATGGAGAGATTAGCACAGAATATGGAGACGTAGAATTTATATTATTTGTTAAAGATGGGTATATTACAATGTTAGAAGGGTTTACTTATTTTTCAGATGGCTGGAGTAAAGTGACAAATGAGACAGTATTTAGATACTTTAATGGAGATAGAGATATAAACGAATTGGATAAAAAGTGGATTGACAGAGATTTTGAAAGCAAATAATAAAATTGATATATGCGCTGAGATAGGAGGGTATGTTAGTGTAAAATGTGGAGGTTCAAAGATACTAACCCACAAACCAACACGGTACTAATAACCCTACTAAGTAAATACAAGCAATACGTAATAAACAGTACTAACAAAATAGACAAAGTTAGTACTGTTTTTATGTGTTATTTGGTTTTTCATATTGTTACTGAAAAGGATATAACTGCAATAAAATAAATGTATATTTGAATTATGTAAGGTTGCAATAAAAATGTTCGTATCTTCCTATAAAGGTTATCCATGCAAACATCTGTGAAGATAGGAACATTATCATGGAAACGCTACACATCTTGAATCCATTTATTACTTTTATAACGTATTTCACTAGTAAAGAATTTGATGATTTGATCTGCTTTCGTCAATCCAAAAATCATATATACAGGTAAATGAAAAACAAAGGCTGATAGTAAACACACAGGAATGGCATATAACCATAAGAAAGTCATATCATTCCATAAAATGAACTTCATATCACCGCCACCACGAAGAATTCCCATCATATTCATACCTTGGATAGATTTAAAAAACTCAATTATTGTTGCACACAACGATAACTGTTTAATATATAAATTGGACAAGTCAGGGTAATCATAAATTATAGGGATAATAAAGATTCCAAAAATCATGATAAGCGCATTAATAATTCCTACGAAGATAGAAATTCTTTTAAAAGTTTTAATTACATAATTTAGCTTATCATAATTTTTTTGTCCAATTGTTTTCCCACATATAATACAGGCGGCAGAAGCAAATCCTAAATTAACGGATGTTAATTGTGATAACAAACTGTAGACACTTTGGGCATTGATAAAGTCTGATCCTAAACGTCCAAAAACAATAATAATAACAGAATCTCCCAAGGCCCATAACAATTCGTTGCTAACCAAAGGAGCAATAGTTTTATAGAATCGTTTTGCGAAAGCAGGATTACGATATAATAATTTTATTTTTTTAAAGTTAATTTGGTTTTGTTTGTAAATCGTGTAGATACTAATCAAAGTACATTCAATTATACGTGATATGAGTACAGCAATTGCAACACCTTGAATACCAGCGTTTAATGGAAACATGAAGAATAGTGTTAAGCTAATATTAGTAATACAAGCAATAATTGAGACGATGAGTGAAGGAAGAACAATTTCTACCGCACGTAAAATATTATACATAATAGTGCTCACACAAAAAAACAGATATGAAATACCTACAATTTTAAGATATTCACAACTCAATGTAATAAGTGTCTTATCAGTTGTTAAGATGCGCATAATTTCTTTGGGGAATATAAAGGTTATGAGTGAAATAATACATCCAAATACCAATGTATTACGAAGTGTATATGCTAGGGTATGATGAATTGCATCATGATTATTTTCACCCCAAAATCTTGAAATCATAACATTACTTCCTTCAGCTAATCCAGTAATTGCTAGATAGACTAGAAAGTATACTTGATTTGCAAGTGTTGCAGCAGATAAATGAATTCCACCTTGTAATCCTAAAATAAAGATTGATGACATATTTAAAAGAAAAACAATAAGATTTTGAAAGGTTATGGAAAAAGAAATCGTAGTAATTTCTTTTTTTACTAATTTTTTTGAAAATATATTTTCATTAGTCATATTTTATATAATTAATGTATTGATATAAAGTGTTCATACATTATCCTCCTTATATCCATAACAGCAAAAACCATGCCATTATGGACATAGTTTTTTAAGACGATGAATACTAGTAGATTTAGATTCTTTCTTTTTTTATTTCGACACTATTTATAGGATTTTCAACACTGACATGAATTCTATAATACATAATGTTCTTATTCTCATAAAGAAAAGCCCTTTCCTAGGTTTTCAAGGATCAGGGCATTTTCTTTATAAAGGCTATTTTGATAATGCATTTTTTAAGGCTTTTACTTTATGGTAACTAACAATATCATAATCATTGTTGTTTAAAAATTGATAACTTACTAATTTCGTACTTGTTGTAGGATCTGTTTTATAAGCTTTACATGATGAATGAACCTGAGTGATTTGGGTATACTCTATCAGGGATTCTACATTGCGTTCATTGATCCCAGAACCCATTACAATTTCAATTTTATCACCGTATTTTCTTTGAATACTTTGTAGTACGGTTTTTCCATCCTCTGCATTTGCATGGGAACCACTAGTAAGAATGCGATCACATCCTAGTTTGATTAAACACTCTATGGCTCCATCAATATCTAAACAAATATCAATTGCACGATGGAAAACAGCTTCTTTTCCATAGGAATGAATGAGTTCAATCATTTTTTTAGTAGCAGGTTTATCAATCGTTTTATCTTCGTTTAGAAAACCAAAAGCTATACCATCAGCATGCTGATCTAATAACATTTTAGCGTCAAAAAACATTGTTTTTTGATCTTCGTGGTCGTAGCAGAAACCACCTGCTCGTGGACGAACCATGCAAATGGTTTTCACATTTGTATGTTCCTTGGTTTCAACAAGGGAACCAATGGAAGGTGTAAGTCCACCTAAAAACAGTGCACTATTAAGTTCAATTCGATCTGCACCAGCTTGGGCTGCATGAAATGCATCGTAAAAGCTACCACAACATACTTCTAAAAGGTTATTCATATAGCATCCTCCCTTTTCCATCAATTGCAACAGTCACAGGAAAATCAACAACTTCTAAGCGTTGAATTGCTTCTGTTCCTAAATCTTCAAAAGCAATGACTTCTGCATGTTTAACACATTTTCCAAGCAAAGCTCCTGCGCCACCGATGGCAACCATATAAAGTGCATTATTTTTTATGATTGCATCTTGCACTGCTTTACTTCGATAACCTTTTCCAATTGTAACACTGACACCTAAATCATATAACTTTCCAGCATAAGTGTCCATTCGTGCACTTGTAGTTGGTCCTGCACTACCGAACGTTTTATTTGGTGGGGTTGGTGTAGGGCCAACATAGTATATCGTTGCATCTTTAAGATCAAAGGGTAATTCAATTCCTTGGTTAATCATTTCAGTCAATCGTTTATGTGCAGCATCGCGAGCGGTATATATTGTACCTGTAATGTAAACCAAATCACCAACCTGTAATGTTTCACATAGTTTTTTGGTGATAGGTGTAGTAACTTTTATCATTGGATGACCTCCTTAGCATGACGAGTAATGTGACAAGAAATATTTACAGCAACTGGTAATCCAGCAATATGTGTAGGAAAATATTCAATATTAATCGCCAATACCGTAGTATCTCCTTTAAATCCTTGAGGCCCAATATTTAACTTATTTGCCTCAGTTAATAAAGTTTTTTCTAATTGTGCATATTTAGGGTTTGGATTTGCCATAGTAGCATCACGTAGGGTTGCCTTTTTTGCTAATACAGCAGCATAATCAAAACTACCACCAATGCCGACTCCTACCACCATTGGTGGACAAGCATTTGGTCCTGCCTGCTTTATTGCATTTAGTACTGTGTCTATAACACCTTGCTCTCCTTGAGCAGGTTTAAGCATTTGTAACATTGACATGTTTTCACTACCAAATCCTTTTGTTCCAATTTCGATTTCTACTTGTTCACCATCAACTATTTCACTATATATGATACAAGGCGTATTATCTTTGGTGTTGATTCTTTCATAAAGTGGATCATCAACAATTGATTTTCGTAAGTACCCTTGCTCATAACCTTGTCGAACACCCTCGTTTATAGCTTCATTTAAACTACCATCAATAAGTTGAACATTTTGTCCAATTTTTAAAAAGACGATAACCATTCCTGTGTCTTGGCAAACAGGAATATGTTCTTTTGCTGCAATATCAGCATTCTCTTGTAAGAGTTTTAATGTGGTTTTTCCTAAAGGGTTTCTTTCATTGTGAGTTGCTTCATCTAAGAGAAATCGGATATCTTTTGGATAGTTAAAATTTATATCTTGTACCATTGTACAAACTTTATCACGAATGATATTTACACTGATTGGTTTCATTTTTTCACCAACTTGCTTTTTTCTGCAACATCTTGTACTGCTTTTGCAACTACGTTTACGACATTATTATTAAATGCATCAGGAATAATATAATCATCTCGTAAGTCTTTTTCATCAATTACAGAAGCAATTGCATATGCTGCAGCAACTTTCATATCTTCATTAATTTTGGTTGCCTTTGCATCTAACGCTCCGCGAAAAATTCCAGGAAAGACTAAAACATTATTAATCTGGTTAGGGAAATCACTTCGCCCTGTAGCAACTACTCTCGCGCCACCCTTCTTTGCATCATCTGGCATGATTTCAGGAATAGGGTTAGCCATAGCGAAGATGATTGCATCCTTGTTCATTGAACTAACCATTTCAGAATTTAAAATGTTTGGGGCACTAACACCAATAAAAACATCCTTGTTTTTTATAATAGTTTCCAAGTTGCCTCGTTGTTGTTTGGGGTTTGTGATTTCAGCTATTTCTTTTTGTACATCGTTCATCCATGGTTCACCAGGACATAAAGCGCCTTGTAAATCAACAAGCGTAATATCACAGAATCCAATCTTTTGTAATAATCGGCAAATGCTAATACCAGCACTACCTGCTCCATTGATTACAACACGAACGTTTTTTAAATCTTTGTTTACAAGTTTTAGTGCATTTAATAATCCTGCACTAACAACAATAGCGGTTCCATGTTGGTCATCATGGAAAACAGGAATATCTAGTTCATCAATTAAACGTTTTTCAATTTCAAAGCATCGAGGAGCACTAATGTCTTCAAGATTAATTCCGCCAAATGTTGGAGCTAAATATTTTACTGTTTTGATGATTTCTTCAACATCTTGAGTATCTAAGCAAATGGGAAAGGCATCAATATCAGCAAATTCTTTAAAGAGAATCGCTTTTCCTTCCATTACAGGTAGAGCGGCTTCAGCTTTAATATTACCTAATCCTAGTACTGCACTTCCATCACTTACTACAGCAACCAAATTACCTTTGCTCGTATATTTATAAACATTACTTTTATCTTTTACTATTTCTCTACATGGCTGGGCTACACCAGGTGTATACGCTAAGGAAAGGTCTTCCATAGTATTGACTTCTACTTTCGATACTACTTCGATTTTTCCATGATTTTTTTTATGTAAAGCTAATGACTTTTCATACACATCCATAAAAACACACTCCTTTTTATCTTTTTATTATAGCACGAGATACTTTTAGAAAACGATTAAATATAAAGCAAACTTATAAAAAGTATCAGTTTAAACGACTGATACTTTCTTTAATTATTTTAAATATACGATACATGAGATAGCCTATGATAATACTTCCTACATTTAAAATAATATCATCAATATCAAAGCGACCCAAATTTGTCAGAAGTTGAAATACCTCAAATGATGAAGAGATAAGAAAACTTAATAAAGCTGTTTTGATAAATGAATATTTATATAGATAACCAAGAAAGAAACCAAGGGGTAAAAAAGCGATTGTATTTCCTACAAGATTAAAAAAAGCATTTCCATAAAAACCATATTGTATAGCTGAAAAGTTAGCTTGAATTGTTTCAAAAGGTACTAGATTTACTCTTAATGATATATTTGGATCAAAAATATTAAAGAGATTTATTCCTCTAAGACCATTATCAATCTTGATAATCACAAAGAGAAAAAGAAAAAGCATGTATATCATAAAAAGTATTTTCATTGGTTGGTTTGTCACTTTTTTCATAAACCTACTATATCATATATTGATTAATTAATACCTTAATATTTTCTTAAGATATTATAAAATAAAAACTCCTTTTTACAGGAGTTAACTAATTGCTGTTTGCGTAGCTTTTGCTGGTTTAGCAATTGCTTGATACACAACTTTAGCGATAAAAAAGTCGACCATACTATGAACAATTGTACCAATCCCTACTAAAACAATTACCGAGTAGAAAAAGTTTGATGTATCTGCTCCATTGAAGAAGAATGGCATTACAACTGCAACTTCACATATCGCATGGATAATCGACAAAACAAAAGTAAAGACAGTAAACTGTTTTATATTTGTCAATAGACTTGGTTTTTTCATGATAGCATAACTACCAATGGTAGCAAACACAAGATGCGATGCTGCACGAGCTACAACCGTGATTGGGAAACCTCCGAAAAAGAATCCAATGGTAGTACCAATACATACGGTTATTGTAATTCCAGGTGATAAGAACATTGCAATCATAATCGCTACATGACTTGCTAACGTGAAAGAAGCCGGTTCGATTACAACTTTAATTGGTGAGAACATTGGAATAATAATTCCAACAGCACATAACATACTTGCTAACATCATTTGATATATTTTATTATTACGCATACAATTTTCCCCATTTCACACACTATCTTTACAAGTGTCATGACACATTATACTAAATATTATGTATTCATGCAAGATAAGAAGTAATATTTGGAAATTAGTTTCACTAAGAAAAAAAAGGAGTTAATACTCCTTAAGGTTCTCTTACAAAGGATACGAGAAGTTCTATGAATTCCTCATAGTCCCTAGCTGTTATGATACGTTTGATATTATCATTATCAGTTAGAATCATCGTCAATGTATCAAAGATTTCATTGAAAATATAACGTTCATTTTTATTGAAAGCTAGCATCAAGACTAAATTTACAAGTTGTCCATCCCAATCAATTCCTTTATCGCTTATCATGATATTCATACTAGTTTTATTGGCATTCATCTTTAATGCATGAGGAACTGCAAATGAATTAAAGGCGGTTGTAGCCATGCTTTCACGATCGCGAATCTCTTGTTCGAAACTTTCATCGACACAATCTAGTTTCACCAGTTTTGAACACATATAGTGAATGGTTTCATCTTGGGTTTCTAAGGTTGAGTTTTTTTCAAACAAATCAGGCCAAGTTAATAAATGTAGATGCTTTTTAAGCATTTGTTTTTTCTTTTCAATTTTGATTTCATCAATTTTATTGCGAATTGCATAAATGTCTTTATCATTTAATAAAAAGCTTACTGTAATAGTTGGTATTGGCAATACAGAACTAATTGGAATTGTTGAAATAATCAAATCATAATTTGAAAGGTTTTCAAACTCTGTTTCGTCAGTGATAACGTTTTTCACAAGAATACTCGACGAAAAGTTTGTATTGATTGTGCTGATTAACTTTTTATTCATATCATAATAATTGGGACAATAAAGTACAGCATTGATTTTTGAATGTAGTGCTTGTTGTGTTTCAAGAGCACTTCCAATATGAAATGCAATATAAGCAATTTCATCATCATTGATATACAATCCAGTTCGCTGTTCAATGCTGTGTGCCAAATTTAAAGCTGCATCATAAATAAGTGGACAAGATTGTTGAATCCCATTGGACAAAGGGTTTTTACTAGAATAATTATATTTGCTTCGCACTAAAAGGTTACGGATATGTAAAGCAAAACGTGTTAAAAATTCAGGTTCTGAAAGATTGATATAGTAATAAGAGTTTACTTCGTTTACTAACTCATTTACTAATGTCATACATTCTTTTCCAACTAAATTTTCTAGATTTGCTTCTTTCACATTATTATAATCAGTCGCATTTGCATGAGAAATCAATAATAATGTAAGTTCATATAATTCCCCTTCGTTGTATTCAATATCAAAATGTTTTTCTAAACGATCAACAACGTTTTTAGCTAATTCAAATTCATGAAGTTTCACCATTGGTTTTTCACCTTCACTGACAAAGCTTGTATAGTTATGTTTGATTCGGTCAATTGCTATAGTTATATGCAGCACAAGATTTGTCAGTGAATAGTCATTTACGAAGTAATGGTATTCTTCGAAGGTTTCCATTACGACGTTTTTGATATATTCGATATCGATATCTGCGAAAGCACTTTGAACAGTTTTTAAATTTACAAAGTTTACGCTTGATTCATCATAAAGAATAGAACTCATTAGTTTACGCTTGTTCTTCTCAATTCCCTCTAAAGATAATTGATCATTATTATTAATAAGTTTTAAATCGAACTTTGCAACTTTACGTTTTACTTTTTTAAGTTCATTTTTTAATGTTGACATGCTGATATATAGTTCATCACAAAGATCAAAAGCGTCAACAGAATCATTTTCTTTGACGAGACTATTAATAATGAAATCAACACGATCTTGAGAAGATTGTGGGAGGTTGTCTTTATTTTCATCTAATATTTTTCCAGCTTTTTCTAAATCAATTCGATACCCTTCGCGTGAAGATATAATCGGATCTTGATAAAGTTGATTGATTTCAGAAATATAGTTTTTTACACTACGTGAAGAAACATCTAAAATACTAGCTAAATTATTTGCTGTAACCCAACCACTACTATCCATGAGCGTTTTTACTAAAATTAAATATTTATCCTTCATAATCCAACACCTTTATTGAGTAACTATCTTTATTATAACGTTCATTTGTTATTTTTCCTAACAATTATTTTCACTATAAGAGTGAAAGTAATTGTTTTCACTTTGATGGTGAAAAAGTGTAGTTGCGAGAAAAATTGAGTTGTTTGATAATGTTAGTAGAGAAACCGGTTTTAAAGGAGAATTAATATGAAAAAATTGAGTGTATTATTAGTGTGTGGTTCAGGAGCAAGTTCTGGATTTATGGCTGCTAACATGAGAAAGGCAGCTTCAAAACAAGGATTAGAAATTGATATTAAAGCAAGAAGTGAATCTGAGATCGAAAACTATATTGATGAAATTGATGCTTTGATGGTTGGACCTCATTTGGCTTATATTCTTGATGAAGTAGAAGATTATATTCACGATCACCCAGTAAAAGTAATTTTGATGAGTGGAGAATATTACGCTACGTTAGATGGAGATAAAGCAATTACACATTTAATGGAGGAAATGAAAAAATAGATTATTCAAGTTGAGAAAATAAAAAAAGGAGAACAAAATGCAAAAATTAATAGATTGGCTAGAAAATAGTTTCGCGCCAAAAATGAACAAGATTAACCATAATGTATGGGTAGTCACTTTAAAAGACTCTGTTATGCAGATTTTACCATTTATTTTATTGGGATCATTATTCTGTGTTGGAGCGGTTGTAGAGAATTATGTTGACCTTCCATTTTCATTCTGGACACCATTTGGGTGGACGATGGGAATGGTATCATTATTGGTAGCTTTCTTAATTCCATTCAACTTTTGTGAGAAAAAACGTTTAAGAAAACAAAGATTAATCGCAGGATCAAGTGGAATTATTTTATTCTTAATTTCAATTACACCAGAAGTAGTTGCAGAAGGTGCACCAGGATTTGGATCTAGTGCATTGGGTGCAGGGGGAATGTTCTGTGCAATTGTAACAGGGATTTTAACTTGTATTGTATTTAACTTATTTGGAAAGTTTTCATTCTTTAAAGAAGATAGTGCGATTCCTGATTTTGTACGTCAATGGTTTGATTCTTTATTGCCAATATTTATTATTATTTTTGGTGGATTTATCTTAGTACAAGTAGCAGGTGTAAACTTATATGGAATTGTAACTTCATTCTTCGAACCTTTAGGTGCGATGTGTAATACATGGTATGGATTTATTTTGATGAACTTCATCACGTGTTTCATTTACTCAATGGGTATTTCAAGTTGGGTATTGACACCAGCAACAGAGCCAGTAAAATTGGCAAGTATTGCAGCAAACATTGCTATGGTTAGTGCAGGGACAGCAACCGTTGCTAACTTGAATATGTATACTGAGACATTGGTTTATACATGTTATATGTGGATTGGTGGGATTGCATGTACGTTCCCATTAGTTCTGTTCTTGATGAGATCAAAATCTAAAAAATTAAGTGCTTTAGGAAAAGCATGTTTAGGACCAGCAATCTTTAATATCAATGAACCAGTTGTATTTGGTTGTATTGCATGGAACCCTATTATGATGTTACCAATGTGGATTATTGGTTTGGTAATCCCAGCGATTACTTGGATTGGATGTAAGGTAATTGCCTTTGCACCAATTCCTACAATTCAGTTTGATTTGTGGTACTGTCCATATCCAATTTCTACATGGATTTCATCACAAGGATCGATTGCAGCGGTTATATTCGTTATTATAACGTTTGTTGTTGCAGCATTGATTTGGTACCCATTCTTTAAAGCATATGAAAAACAATGTGTGGAAGAAGAGATGGCAGCTTTAGAACAAAAAAAATAAAGAGAAGGAGCGTGACTTATTATGATGAGTGAAACAGTAATGAACTCAGCGATGCAGATTATATTGCATGCTGGTGATGCAAGAGTATCATGTAAACAAGCACTAGATGCAATTGCCGCAGCTGATTTTAGTACAGCGGAAGAAAAAATGAAAGAAGCGCAAGACAAAATCACGCTAGCTCATAAAGTTCAAACAGACGCAATTCAGGAGGAAACACGGGGAGAAGAATCTGAATATTCTCTATTGTTTGCTCATGCTCAAGATACGCTAATGACAATTTATAGCGAAATCAATATAGCAAAGCAGTTACTGAAAATATTTACAGTATATGACAAAAGAATTGCTGCTTTAGAAAAATAATTACTAAGGATTTCAGCAATGAAATCCTTTTATTAACTAAGTTATGGAGGTATAGATGATGATAAACATACCAGAAGGGTTTCCCAAAAACTTTTTATGGGGTGGAGCCATAGCAGCAAATCAGGCAGAGGGGGCTTGGGATGTTGAGGGTAAAGGTCCGTCAATGGCGGATATTGAAGAATTACCATTGGAATATAGTAGAACCAAGGTAGTTGGATTTAAGCATACAAGACAAGAATTAATAACTGCAAGTAAAGATCTAACAAAATTTTATCCACGACGTAGTGGAATTGATTTTTATCATACATATAAAAATGATTTAGCACTGATGAAGGAAATGGGATTTAAATGTTTCCGAACGTCTTTTAATTGGACTCGAATTTTCCCTAATGGGGATGAAGAAGAACCAAATGAAGCAGGATTGAAATATTACGATGATCTCTTAGATGAAATGATAAAACTGGGAATTGAACCGGTGATGACGATTTCACATTATGAAATGCCAATTCATTTAATTAGTACATATGGAGGTTGGTATTCTAAAAAAGTATTAGATTGCTTTATGCGCTTTTGTGAAGTCTTATTTAAACGGTATCACAATAAAGTGAAATATTGGATTGTTTTCAATCAGATTAATTCATTAGGAGGTTGGGGTGAATTCGCCTCTTTAGGAATGTTGGAAGATGAGTTTGAGGATTGGGAAAGTGCAAAATATCAAGCCACACATCATCAATTAGTAGCAAGTGCGAAAGCGAAGGAATTAGCAAAAGCAATCAATCCTGAAATGCAAATTGGAATGATGTTGGGTGATGATGCAACATATTATGCTACCTGTGATCCAAAAGATGTATTTGCAAACACACAATATATGCAGATGAGTGTATATTTCTATAGTGATGTTTTAATTCATGGAGAATACCCAGGATATGCAAAGCGTTATTTTGTGGATAACAATATTCATGTAGAGTTTGATGATGGGGATGAAGAATTATTAAAAAAGAACACAGTTGATTTTTTATCTTTTTCTTACTATCATACAAAAATTAAAAATGCAGCAGATAAAGATCCACAACCCAATCCATATCTTGAAAAATCGATTTGGGGTTGGGCAATCGATCCAATTGGATTTAGAAATTCATTGAATCAGTATTGGGATCGTTATCATCTACCAATGTTTATTTCGGAAAATGGTTTAGGAGCATTAGATGAAGTGGTGGATGGAGAAATTCATGATGAGTATCGTATTGCTTATTTGAAAGCACATATTGAGCAAATGAAGGAAGCAATCAAAGATGGTGTTAATGTATTTGGATATGCATCATGGGGACCAATTGATATTATTAGTTGTTCTCAAGGTGAAATGAGTAAACGCTATGGATATATTTATGTAGATTTAGATGATCGTGGAAATGGTAGTGGTAAGCGAATCAGGAAAGATTCTTTTTACTGGTATCAAAAAGTAATTAAAACAAATGGAGAAGCATTGTAAGGAGGAAGCGAATGAAACAAATGCCAAAAGGATTTCCCAAAGATTTTTTATGGGGAGGAGCAATTGCTGCGAATCAAGCAGAAGGTGCATATGATGAAGGTGGAAAAGGTTTGTGTGTTGCAGATCTATTAAAAGTACAAGACAAAGGAGATTTACGAAAAAAGTCTAATAAAGAAACAACGATGAAAGATATTGAATTTGCTTTGAATGATAAGGAAGGATATTATCCAAAGCGTTATGGAATTGATTTCTATCATACATATAAAGAAGATTTAAAGTTATTAGCTGGAACGGGAATGAATTCATTTCGTACAAGTATCAACTGGGCTCGTATTTTTCCTAATGGGGATGATGAGAAGCCAAATGAAGAAGGTTTACAATTTTACGATGATATGATTGATACCATGTTGGAAAATGGTATGGAACCATTGATTACGTTATCTCATTATGAAATGCCACTTAACATTGCTACGAAATACAAAGGATGGTATTCGCGTGAAACCATTGATATGTTTGTGCGTTATGCGGAAACCGTATTCAAACGTTATAAAGATAAAGTTAAGTATTGGATTCTTGTGAATCAGATAAATCTGATTCATCACGAATCATTCAATCATTTGGGGATTCCTGCTGATAGTGTTGAAAACTTGTGGGAAGCAAAATTTCAAGGTGTTCATAACGAATGTACAGCAAGTGCGATTGCAACGAAGATTGGACATGAAATTAATCCAGAATTCCAAATTGGAATGATGGTGTATGATGGCTTGAGTGAGCCGTTAACTTGTAGCCCAGAAGATGTTTTCGCTACTATGAAGCGCAATCAGATGGAATATTTCTTTAGTGATTTATTAATGCGTGGTGAATACCCTGGATATGCAATTCGTTTCTTTGAAGAAAAAGGTTTTAATTTAGATATTCGTGAAGAAGATTTGAAAGTATTAAAGGAAAATACAGCTGATTTCTTTTCAATTTCGTACTATTATACAATTTGCTCTTCTGCAGAAAGTATGAAAGAGTATGGAGTTAATGAAGATGGAGCAATTAGCAATCCACATATTGATGCAAGTGAGTGGGGTTGGGGTATTGATCCACTAGGAATGAGAACGGTATTGAATTATTATTATGATCGCTATCAAAAGCCAATTATTATTGCAGAAAATGGTTTTGGAACGATGGATACGGTAGAAGCAGATGGAAGTATTCATGATGAGCGAAGAATTGCTTATCTTAGTGAACATGTGAAAGCCATGAAAGAAGCAATTAAAGATGGTGTAGATGTGATTGGATATTATCCATGGGGACCAATTGATATTGTTTCTTGTTCATCAAGTGAAATGAAAAAACGTTATGGTTTTATTTATGTAGATCTTGATGATTATGGAAAAGGCAGTGGTAAGCGAATGATTAAAGATAGTTATTATTGGTATAAAAAAGTTGTTGAAACAAATGGTGAAGAGGTATAGGAGGAATGAACATGAAAAAAGTACCAACAGGATTTCCAAAGGATTTTTTATGGGGAGGAGCAGTAGCTGCAAACCAATTAGAAGGAGCATGGGATCAAGGGGGGAAAGGATGGTGTGTTGCTGATATTAATGAGTTTAGAGATGATGTAGAACTTGATAAAAAGTCAAATACTGAAATTACTACTTCTTATGTAATTGAAGCAATGAATAGTACAGATCGAATTTTTCCAAAACGTTGGGGTATTGATTTTTATCATACATATAAAGAAGATTTAAAATTGTTAGCAGGGTTAGGTTTAAAAACATTTAGAACTTCAATTAACTGGGCTCGTATTTTCCCTAATGGTGATGAACAAGAGCCAAATGAAGAAGGATTGAAATTCTATGATGATTTATTTGATGAAATCATTAAAAATGGCATGGAACCAATGATTACAATGTCACATTATGAAATACCAATTCATCTTACGACACAATATAAAGGTTGGTATTCAAGAGAAGTGATTGATTTCTTTGTAAGATATGGAAAAGTAATATTAGATCGTTATCATACAAAAGTAAAAAAATGGATTGTAGTAAATCAAATTAATCTGATTGTTCATGAATCATTTAATCATTTAGGAATTGCTGAGGATAAAGTTGATGACTTACTATCTGCAAAGTATCAAGGAGTTCATAATGAGATGGTAGCTAGTGCATTGATTACAAAATATGCGCATGAGCATTATCCAGATAATGAAATTGGAATGATGTTGTGTGGAGGACCATCTTATGCTGCTACATGTAAATCAGATGATGTATTAGCTACGATAAAAGTGAATCAAATGGAATACTTCTATGCAGATGTATTGTTGAGAGGTTATTATCCAGGATATGCTTTCCGTTATTTTGAAGATAAAGGAATTCATGTAAAATTCTATGATGGAGATGAAGAAGCATTAAAAAATACAGCAGACTTTATGTCATTCTCTTATTACTATACACAAATTTGTGATAAAGATTCTTATGATAAGGATGAGGGACCACGTAGAAATAAAGAGTTGGATGCAAATCCATGGGGCTGGTCAATTGATCCAAATGGGCTTCGAATTTTATTGAATGAATTTTATGATCGTTACCAATGTCCTATTTATATTACAGAAAATGGTGTTGGATACTTTGATAAGTTAGAAGATGGAAAAATCCATGATCCTTATCGTGTAGATTATTATCGCGATCATATCAAAGCGATGAAGGAAGCAATCAAAGATGGTGTTGATTTAAGAGGATACTATGCTTGGGGACCAATTGATATTGTTTCTTGTTCATCAAGTGAAATGAGTAAACGTTATGGATTTATCTATGTTGATATTGATGACTATGGTAAAGGTAGTGGAGATAGAATTAAGAAAGATAGTTATGCATGGATGCAAAAAGTAATTGCATCAAATGGTGAAGATTTAGATTAAGAATGTCAAAGACGATAAAAACAATCCTTGGTTTGTTCGTTGCGATAAATTTGACTGGATTAGGTGTAGCATTGTTTGTTGGAGTAAATCTGGGATCGGATACCATTACGGTTTTGGTAGATGGTATTCATCAAACCTTTGATATGAGTTATGGAGCTGCATCGAGAGTTTATAATATTATCATGTTGATGATTGCACTAGCAGTAGCACGTAAAAGTATTGGATGGACGACCGTTGTTTATGCATTAAGCGTAGGTTTTTCCATGGATTTCTTTAACGAGGTGTTATCTATATTTGCAATGAATGACTTTTCATTAATTGCGAAAGTATTATGTATTATATTAGGTCAATTATGTTTTGGTATGGCCTATGCATTGTTAATTATCTTTCGTAAAGGAATGAATCAAGCGGATGCGATATCCTATTATATTGCGGATAAAATACATACAAAATATGTTTATGTAAGAACTACCATGGATATCATGATGATTGTTGTCGGATATCTATTGGGAGGTATTGTAGGTATTGGTTCTATTATTGCAATGTGTACAACAGGGATATTTGTAAATATGTTTTTAAAAATTATGCATTATGAGCAGTAGTTAAGACTACTGCTTTTTATATGTTTTAAACATGCTATAATAGCAATGTTGATTTAGGGGGAGTATATGAAAAATAAATTTATAAGAACAATACTTGGTTTATTTGTAGCCGTTAATTTAGCAGGTTTTGGTGCAGCTATCATGGTTCAAAGTGGTTTGGGTAGTGATCCGATTACCGTTTTTATTGATGGTTTACATCATACATTAGGAATCTCACTTGGCTGGGGGTCAAGAATGTATAGTGTTATAACATTGCTAATCGCTTTTATGATTGCTCGTAAAGATATAGGGTGGACGACAATTGTATTTACATTGAGTGTGGGCTTTACAATTGATTTCTATGATATTCTTTTGAAAAATTTTCCTATTGCAGATGTTGCATTTGGTTATCGTCTTCTATGCGTGTGTTTAGGCCAGGTGTGTTTGGGTGTTGCCTATGCGATACTGATTCTTTTCCGTAATGGAATGAATCAATTGGAAGCGATATCCTATTATGTCAGTGATAAGCTAAATACTAAATTTGTTTATGTGAGAACAACTTTTGATGTCATCTTTTTAATAATTGGAAAATTGCTTGGAGGTATAGTAGGTATAGGGTCTATCATTGCAATGTGTACAACCGGCTTTATTGTGAATATGATTTTAAAAATTATGCATTACGAATAAAAATAACAATAATTGAATATATTGTTATTTTTATTTTATAAAAGAGGGTTCTCTTTATTGGTATTTCTAATAAGAAAGAAGTTGGGTAAAAGAAGAGGAATGTTTAAATTTATTACTTTATAAAATGTTGTATAATATAATCATATGAAATTAGTAAATGCAAAACAAATGCGTCAAATTGATGAAGCTGCAATTCATAAATATCAAATACCAAGTTTAGAATTGATGGAAAATGCTGGACAGCAAGTGTACGAATCCATTATTCAACTTGTGAGTAAGAAGGACTTCATAGGTATTGTTTGTGGAATTGGAAACAATGCTGGTGATGGTTTTGTTGTCGCTAGAAAACTATATGATGATGGATATAATGTTGAGATATTATCTATTGGTGAAGAAGCGAATATGAGTTTAGATTGTAAAGTGAATTACAACAAATGTACTACCTTAAGAATACCTTTTGTAGATTGTATGCAATCATGGGATGTTGTAATAGATGCTATTTTTGGTACAGGTCTATCAAGAAATGTAGAAGGAGCGTATGCTTCGATTATTGAAAAGATAAATGCTTTATCAACAAAGGTGATAAGTATTGATATCGCTAGTGGTATTGATGCCGCTACTGGTCACATATTAGGGAGTGTTATAAAAGCAGATTATACATTGACTTTACAAACCGGAAAAATTGGATTGTATATGTATCCTGGAAGAATATATAGTGGACATGTAGAAGTATTGGATATTGGGATTCCACAACAGTTAATTGATGAAATGGATAGTACAATATATTTAATTGAGAAAAAAGATATGAAGTCATTACTACCAAGCCGTAGCATTCATTCTAATAAAGGCACCTATGGGAAAGTATTGTGTGTAGGCGGAAGTATGGAGATGAGTGGTGCTATTTCTTTGGCAGCACTTGCTGCGCTTCGCAGTGGTTGTGGAATGATTACTTGTGCAGTTCCAAAATGTATAAAAGATGTTGTTGCATGCAATGTGTTAGAAAGCATGAGAATTATTTTAAGTGATATAAATGGCCATATAGATAAACAAGCAGTAATAGAATTAAAGCCTAGACTATCTGCTTACAGTTGTTTGTTGATAGGTTGTGGTATAGGAAGAAGTAAAGATATAGAAGCAGTTTTAGAAGTACTACTAGATAGTGAACTTCCTTTAGTAATAGATGCAGATGGAATTTTCGCATTGAAATCTTTATTACCTAAATATAAAGAACGAAAAAATATAATTATTACACCACATCTGATGGAGTTTGCTAGACTTGTAGATAAGGATATACAAGAAATTATTGATAATCCAATTCAAGAGGCACTTGCCTTCACTGAAAGATATCCCTATATTACACTTGTTCTAAAGAGTGAAACATCTTTAGTTGTTCAAAATAGAAAAGTTTATGTAAATACTTATGGAAACAATGGACTAGCAAAAGGTGGTAGTGGAGATGTGTTAGCAGGAATAATTACAGGTCTTTATGCACAGAATAAGGATGCGTTAGCAGCGGCTACTCTAGGTGTTTTCCTACATGCGTATAGTGCGGATGTTTTACTGAATGAAAAAACCCTCTATAGTATGATTCCAAGTGATATATTTATGCAAATTGATGATATAATAAAATCATTAGAGGAAGATTTATGATTCATATTATTGCAATGGTACCATATCTAGATAAAATTGAACGAGGTAAGGTTGATGAAAATCAACATTTTCATTTGCAATATACAACTTATCGTTTATCTAATGATGGATTACAAGTAGGACGTTATTTAAATACTCTAGGTGTTGATTATCAAGCATATGGTATAGTTGGAAAACAAGCATTAAAGTTTAAAGAGGATGATATGCATGCAATACAGATGGATGTTGAAAATGGAATGCGGATATCATTTTACCAAGATGAAGAGTTGTGGCAACGTTTATATGATCCTCAACCTAGTTTAAGTGAAGATCAGTTAATGTTATATAAAACAATTGTAGGAAGTAGTATTCATCAAGGGGATTTACTAGTGTTTGCAGATATGTTAGATACGTTATCTTTTGCTCAAGCAAAAGCCCTATATTGTGATTTACGAAATAAAGCAAAGCTTTCTATATGGGCATTACCACCGATGTATTTATCAATGTTGAAAGATGCACCTTGTAATGTACTTGTTCAAGATCTTCAAAGTTTAAAGAAACATTTTAAGATTCAAAAAGAATTAAACCTTGTGGAAACGATACATCTTGTGAAACAAGAATTGTTATCGTTATCGAAAATTGTAATCTTAGGTGTTCGTAGTAATAAAATTTTAATTTTTGTTGGTGAAGATATATATAGCGCAGATTACAAAGTAGATGATCCAAAAGATAATGTTTATTATGCAGCAATGATAAGTGGGGTACTATATTGTCATATCCAAAATGGTGACATAAAATGTTTGCTTGAAGAAGTACTTAGCTTAAGTGTTGGAGCAAGCTTATCTGGTGATTTGTATATACCTGAAAAGGAAGTTATAGCTAAGATTAAAGAAAAGATGGTGATTTCAAAATTGGTATAGAGGGAGAATGTGATACGTAATAAAATAGTATGCATAAGGAGGGGCTTTTAAATGACGAATCAACGAATTGAACATTCTATGAAAATTTTATTGTTGGCAGGAGATGCTAGAGCAAAGTGCATGGAAGCACTAAGTGCAATTTCAAATCAAGAAATTGATTACGCAAAAAAACTATTAAATGAGGCACAGGAAATTATAACAAATGCTCATAAAGTACAAACAGAAATTATACAAGAAGAAATATGTAAAGAATACAATGAGTATTCACTTTTATTTTCGCACGCACAAGATACATTGATGACAATTTGTAGTGAGATTAATATTGCGAAACAATTGATAAAGATATTCACACAATATAATCAACGCTTGTGTGAGTTAGAAAAAGTACATATATAAAAAATCAAACAAGATAATTGTTTGTTTTTTTTATTACCATGTCTATAAAATTATAATATATCATCTTAATAATGATTAAAACACTAACAGCATTTCGCTTTAAGAGAGAATTTGTGTTTCATTCATCATGATAATGTGATAAAATATAAATAAAATTAGGAGGGGGGAGCATGGAAGAACAATTTAGAAGACAACTGTTTTTACTTGAAAACCAATTGGATGATACATATAGATTATTGAGAAGTAGCCAACAAAAGATTGAAGATATAGAACAATTTATGATGTATTATCAAAGCAAAAGGGTTCATATTCTGCAAGGAATAGATCAAAAGCGAATAAAGCTTTCAAATTACTATGATATATTTGAAAATGGAATAGCAACAAGAAACTATTCTGCATATATGCAGAATTTTTTGTGTGGTCAAAAAGGAGCTATAATCAACTTGGAAAGTGATAAAGCAGAAGATGAAATGAGACGAAAAAAAGCCCAATTACAAAATCAATTCTTGGATATAGAATGCAATATAAGATCATTGAATAACCAGTATGAAACAGTACAATGGGATTTAAGAAGGTATTTATCCGATAAATAAAAGGATAAAAGATATTTAGTAAAGAGATAGGAGAAATAAGGATGGATGAATTAAAAATAAAAGATAATGATTTTAATCAAGTAGAAGATTATATAAATCAATTTATGAATGAACTAAAGGAGATATCGAAGCTGTATTTTGATAACATACATGTTATTTATGAGTATGGATTACAAGATAGCGCTATGCAAGAAGTTATTTATGATAAGATTTACGCTCTTGTATATTTCACTTCAAGAGAGATTCAATCGGAAGTGGGGATGGAGAAAGATTATCATCCATTGCAAAAAGCAGTAAATGAATATAGTTTTACGCATAATGAATTGAATGCGTTTGTTTCAGAAATTGATGAAATTGATTCAATATTATATTAGGGAGAAAGAATATGGGAAAGACATTAATAATAAAACCAATCATATGTATGGACGCTTTACTTAAAATGAGAAAAGCAGCGGAACAGATATTAAAAATGTATGAACATGATCTTGATGATTTATTAGCAAATAGTACAGGGAAATCAGTTGAGGAATTGAAAGTGATGGTTATGGAAATGCATGGATTGAAAACAGAACTGTATGATTTAATGAAAGAATTATCAGATGAAATTGATAGTTATTTGAAAGAACATATTGAGTTAGATGAAAAAACAGCATTGAAAATAAGAACCCAAAGGGAGTGAATATGAAAAAGCGGATAGTAATAGTCATATTAAATGTTTTCATTCTTAGTGGATGTAGATATATGAATGAAGATAGAAGCTTTACCAAAGAAGAAATAGAAGAGTCAATTTTGACGTATATGGAAGATAAATATGGAGAAAAGTTTACGATAGAAAATATTGGGTATAGTGCACCATTGGGGAATGCTGTAGAAGCATTTGTTATTTCAGAGGAAGATGAGCGAAAAAATGAAATACAAGTGAATTGGCGATATGAAGATGGGAAAGAATTAATAGATGATAATTATACACATCTACTTTATAAAAAAGAAGCAAATGAGTTGATGGATCCATTAATTGAAGATGGGTTTAAAGAGTTTGAGTACGCAGCGTATAGTAGAATCAGTGATGATGTTCCGATTGAAAAATATGATAAGAATATATCTTTTAAAAAGATAGCGAAAACTAAGAAGGTTGGTATAGAAGTTGTTATTTTACTAAATGAGAATACAGTGGGTGAAGAAGAGAAAATTAAAGAAAAGATTCTTCAATTATATGAAGATACAAAGGATAAGACTACAGATGAAGTGCATTTTAATATAACTGTTTATGTTTGTGGGAATAATAATTTTTATGAGAATCAACCACTTATGCAACAGTTTAAAGAATTATATTCTTTGGATATAGGTGAAATTCCTTTCACTTTTTATGGGGCTGAGAAAGATGTAATTATTGAGTTTTTATTTAGTTCTAACGATATAGAGGAAGGGGTAGAGGAATTATGAGTATTGAAGAAGTACTATTGATATTGAATGCTTTGGTTTATTCAAATGGAGTCAATGAAAAAAGCATGGAAAAAAATGTATATGATTTAGTTGAAGATGGATTATTAAAACCAGACGATGCAATTGCAACTAAAGAAGAATGGAATGCTTTGATTCGTACGATAAAACAAAATGAAACTTATTTCTCTAAAGTTAAATTGGTAGATATTGAAAGTAAAAAAGAAGCACAGAAGAATGTTACGTTTATAAATGAAAATGTTAATGCAGATAGAAAACAAGAAGTATATGTAGTTTTCAAAGGAACAGGATCATTAGAATGGCATGATAATGCGAAAGGTGCTTTGTTGATGGTACCACTTACTCCACAACAACAAAATGCTTTGAATTATGCAAATAGAATAGCTAAAGATTATAGTCAATATGATTTTATAGTCAGTGGTCATTCTAAGGGTGGAAATAAAGCACAAGTGGTTACACTTTTATGTGATAAAGTAAAAGCAGGATATTCTTTTGATGGACAAGGAATGGGAAAAGGGTTCATGATTAAATATCGATTACAAATAGAACAAAACCAACATAAACTTGTTTCTATTTCAAATCGAAGTGATTTTGTGAATTCATTATTTAAGTCAGTAGCAGGAAAGGTGAAGTTTACGAATAATACTGGAAACTTGTTGGATTGGCTTATGAGTGGGGATAAGGATATAGCGATGCATCAACATTCTCCATTGGCAATGTTTGAGATAAAGGATGGATATTTGCGAATGTTTGATACAAAAGGGATAAAGCAGGATTCAACTTCTTTATTTTTAGGGAATATGGTGGATTATTTTCGTGAGCATATGAGTGAAGATGATTTTGAAACGTTTGCAAATCTAGTGATGCATATGTTTGAGACTGGAGGATGTGGAGATAAGCATTTTGATATTAAAAACATAGATCCAGAGTTTTGGGTACGATTAATAAATCATATATTGAAGTATGGAGAAGAATTAGGGATGAAGGAAAACGATATGCTATTATTGTTGAGTAATCTATCAATCTTTATACCAGATGATAGTGTATGGGGTTATGTATTAGAAGCAATTAAGTTATTCAGAAATCCAGGAGGGATTTTAGCAGATGCGATTATTGCAGATGAAACACCAAGACGGTTGAATGAAATAATGGTTGAGTATAATAGCAAATATAGTGAAGTGATGAAAAAGAAAGAAATAATTCGAGATTTTAGTAGTGAAGCACAGGAAGCGATGCGAGATAGTTTGGCATGTGAAATAGATCGTTCGCAATTATCAATGGAATCAACACCAGGGTGGGGATATGTAGCAGAAATCTTATCGGATACAGGAGTGTTGGAAAGTCATCACAAAGTAGAGGAGTTATGCAATGAGTTATTGGACACATGTGAGGTAACAGAAGCAAAGTATAATAAAATTATAGAAGAAGTATATGCGAAGGATCATGAGTTTGCACAGAGATTGAAGAAGAAAACAGATAGGATAAGAGATTATCGAGCAGTTATAAGAAAAGCGAGAAATAAATAAAAACAAAAATAAAACAATGTTTTACACATTAAATTATGATACGATATATCCTGTAAATATACTGGAGGACGATGTATGTTGAAAGTATTTATTGGTGGTATTGCTGTAGGATTGGCAAATATCATTCCCGGAGTTAGTGGTGGAACAATGATGGTTATTCTGGGGATGTTTAATCGTGTAATGAGTAGTATCGATGGTTTATTTCGCAGAAAGAATGATCATCGTTTACAAGATTTTACATTTTTATGTGTATTAGGTGTTGGAGCAGTGTTAGGATTAGTAGTGTTTGCGAAAGTCTTAGAGGTTTGTTTTACAAATTATCCTACGCAAACAATGTTTTGTTTTGTAGGAATGGTTGCTTTTTCAATCCCTACGCTTGTAAAGAAAGAAATGAAACATGATAAATTTAATATTATTCCCTTTGCTATTGGGTGCATTGTTATTTTTGGTTTGATGTTTTTTGCACCAGAACAAAAAGATTTGGTACTAACAAGTTTTCCTGATTTAGATATTGGCTATTTATGCTTAATGGTTGTACTTGGTTTTATTGCAGGTGGTGCAATGTTTATGCCTGGTGTTAGTGGGTCAATGATATTGTTGATTTTAGGATATTACTATTTATTTAAAAGTTTGTTAGCAAATGTTACTAGTTTTCAAATGGATGTTATTATTCCGTTAGGATTTATGGGAATTGGAATCGTGTTAGGAATTGTTTTGTGTGGTAAACTAATGAAATTCTGTTTGGATAAATTTCATGGAGTATCAATGAATTTTATCTTAGGACTGGTAGTGGCAAGTACAATTGTATTAATTCCGATTCATGCAGAATATGATGTGTTTGTAATCGTTACATCGATTGCAGGATTATTATTAGGTGGCGTACTTGTATTTGCATTAGAAAAATTAACATAATGAAAAGCTGGAGCTAATCCAGTTTTTTTATGCTTTCTTTGAAATGAATTATTCTAAAAATAAGACAAAAAGGGGAGAGTGTATCCATAAGATAGTAAATGCTAAATAAAGTGAAAGGTAAGGGAAGTAATGTTTTGAATTCATATCATAAACAACATAGATATATGAAAAAAATCAATATCTATATATTTGACAAAAATGATATAATAATTGAGGAAGAGGGTTCATGAAAAAATGAGACATATTTTTGGTTAAAAAAACGTAATTTTATTAGAAATCGCTTTCATTTGCTGGTAAATAGGTCTATAATAGGAATGTTAGAGAAAACATAAAGGAGGACATTTTTAAATGGCAAAAAAATTCATGTCTATGGATGGTAATACGGCAGCTGCATATAGTTCATATGCACTAACTGAAGTAGCGGGTATATATCCAATTACCCCATCTTCGCCAATGGCTGAAGTTACCGATACATGGTCAACACAGGGGAGAGAAAATGTTTTTGGGCAACAAGTAAAGGTGAGCGAGTTGCAATCAGAAGCAGGAGCTGCAGGTGCAGTTCATGGTGCCCTTCAAGGAGGAACATTAGCAACGACGTATACAGCGTCTCAAGGATTGCTTTTAATGATTCCAAATATTTATAAAATGTCTGGTGAATTATTACCAGGTGTAATTCATGTTGCTGCACGTGCGTTAGCAAGTAGAGCACTTAATATTTTTGGGGATCATGAAGATATTTATGCATGTCGCCAAACAGGAGCATGTATGATTGCTTCACATTCAGTGCAAGAAGCAATGGATTTGGGTGGAGTTGCGCATTTAGCTGCAATTAAAGGTAGCGTGCCATTCATACATTTCTTTGATGGTTTTAGAACATCACATGAAATTCAAAAAATTGAAACAATGGATTATGATTTCTTAAAATCACAATTGGATATGGAGGCTTTGGAAAAATTTAGAGCAAACGCTTTAAATCCTCATACAAATCCAGTAACTCGTGGTGGTGCTGAAAATGATGATATCTTCTTCCAAGGAAGAGAAGCACAAAACGAACATTATGCAAAAGTTCCAGATATGGTTAATGACTATATGGAAGCTGTATCAAAACACACTGGAAGAAACTATGCTCCATTTACATATTATGGAGATGCAGATGCAGAAAGAATTATCATTGCGATGGGTTCTGTAACAGAAACAATCCAAGAAACAATTGATGCAATGTGTGCAGCTGGAGAAAAGGTTGGTTTAATTAAAGTTCATTTATACCGTCCATTCTCAGCTAAATACTTATTGAGAGTATTGCCTTCAACAGTTAAGAAAATTGCTGTTTTAGACCGTACAAAAGAAATGGGTGCTAGAGAACCACTTTATTTAGATGTATTATCAGTATTAAAAGATAAAGATATTGAAATTATTGGTGGACGTTATGGATTAGGTTCAAAGGATACAACAGCTGGACAAATTAAAGCAGTTTATGATGAACTTAAAAAAGATGCACCAAAACCTGAATTTACAATTGGTATTGAAGATGATGTAACAAATTTATCATTATCAGAAGATAAAGACTTTAAAGTTACAAGTGATTATACTTCATGTTTGTTCTGGGGATTAGGTTCTGATGGAACCGTATCAGCAAACAAAAATGCTATTAAGATCATTGGTGATAACACAGACTTATATGCACAAGCATATTTTGCATATGACTCTAAAAAAGCTGGTGGGGTAACACGTTCTCACTTGCGTTTTGGTAAGTCACCAATTCGTTCAACATATTACATCAACAATGCAGACTTTATTTCATGTTCATTAGATGCATATATGTTTAAATATGATTTATTAAAATCTTTAAAAGATGGTGGAACGTTCTTGCTTAATACAACGTTCTCAAAAGATGAAATTGTTAAGCAAATGCCAAATAGAATTAAAGCTAGATTGGCAAAAAGTAATGCTAAGTTCTATATCATTGATGCTACAGATATAGCTTCTAAAATTGGTATGGGACGTAGAACAAATACAATTCTACAATCTGCATTCTTTGCCCTTAATGAGCAAATCATGCCTTATGATAAAGCGGTTGATTTAATGAAAGAAGCAGCGAAAAAATCATATGGTAAAAAAGGTGATGATGTAGTTGAAATGAACTATAAAGCAATCGATGAAGGAAAAGCAGGACTTGTAGAAGTAAATGTTGATCCAGCATGGGCTGACTTGAAATATGATGAATTAGGTAAGACTACAGGTGACGAATACTTTGATAAACATGTTGAACCAATCAACATGCAAATGGGAAATGATTTACCTGTTTCTGCATTCACAAAATATAACTTATTAGATGGATCAATGAGAAACAATGTAGCATTCAAAGAAAAACGTGAAATAGCTACAGAAGTTCCAACATGGCATCCTGAAAACTGTATTCAATGTGGGTTCTGTTCATTTGTATGTCCACATGCTACAGTACGTCAATTTATGTTGACAGATGAAGAAATTGAAAAGGCACCACAAGAGTTTGAAACAATTCAAGCGATGGGTAAAGGTTGTGAAGACTTTAAATATCGTATTCAAGTTTCACCAGACAACTGTGTAGGCTGTGGACTTTGTGTTGTTGAATGTCCAGGTAAGGCTGGTAATAAAGCTCTTGAAATGGTAGAAATTCACGAAATGATCGATGAAGCTCCATTGGCTGATTACTTATATAAAGAAACAGAACCAAAACTTGGTTACCATACTGCAAATGTTGTAAAAGAATCACAATTTATGACACCTTACTTTGAAGTGAGTGGAGCATGTCCAGGTTGTGGGGAAACACCTTACTACCGTTTAGCTTCTCAATTATTTGGAAAAGATATGATGGTTGCAAATGCAACTGGATGTTCTTCTATCTATTGTGGTTCAACACCATCAACACCATTTATCACAGATAAGAATGGTGAAGGGGTTGCTTGGGCTAACTCATTGTTTGAAGACAATGCAGAATATGGATATGGAATGGCTTTAGCACAAACATTTAAAGAAGCTACACTTCTTGATATTATGGAACGCAACATGGATTCTGTAGAACCAGAATTAAAAGATGTATTCCAAAAATACATTGATGCAAATGGAAACCGTGATGCACAAAGAGCAGTAAAAGATGATATTATTTCTTTAGTAAAAGCATCTAAAAATGATGATGTGAAGAAATTATTAGATTATGAACGTGACCTTGTAGGTAAGTCTGTATGGATCGTCGGTGGAGACGGATGGGCATATGATATTGGATATGGTGGACTTGACCATGTTCTTGCAAATGACTTAAACGTAAACATCTTAGTATTAGATACAGAAGTATACTCAAATACAGGTGGACAATCATCAAAAGCATCACAAGCAGCTAGTATTGCTAAGTTTGCTGCTGGTGGTAAAGCAACTTCTAAGAAAGACCTTGGACAAATTGCAATGGCTTATGGTCATGTATATGTTGCAAGTATTTCAATGGGAGCAAATCGTATTCAAACATTGAAAGCATTCAAAGAAGCAGAAAGCTATGATGGACCATCATTGATTATTGCTTATGCACCATGTATTGAACATGGAATCAAAGGTGGATTATCAAATCATCAAAAAACACAAAAAGCCGCTGTTGAATGTGGATATTGGACATTGTATCGCTATGATCCACGTAATGAAGAAAAACCTCTTACAATTGATTCAAAAGCACCAGATTTCGATAAATTCCAAGACTTTATCTTGAACGAAACACGTTATAGTCAATTAGTTAAGATTAAAGGTGAAACAGCATACAATAGCTTTGCGAAAACAAAAGCAGATGCTGAAAAACGTTATAACCGTTTATCAAAATTAGCAGAAGTGGAATAAAATAAAATCTTCCTGAGATGAACTTCGTCTCAGGATTTTTTAATATATGTAACTTTTTAAATGCTTTTTGAGCATTCAGTGATAAGTTTAGAATATAAATATTTGTTATTATTTTTGATAGGAGGTGTTAAAATGGCACAAATATCAAAAGTATATATAAAAGAAAAAGCAGAATGCATTACACTGACAATGCGAAAAACAATAGATTTTATGAAAGAATATAGTGATTTTGTTGAAGAGGTTGTTGAAATACTTGAACAATATGCAGAGCAAAAGAATATTCTATTTTCTAGTGGTCTTATGACGTGTTTTCATAATATGGAACTTGAAGCATTGGATGTTGAAATTGGATGGGAAATTCCAAAGGAAATCGAAGAAAGTGGGAATATTAAGGTGAATAGAATTTCGGCAACCAAAATTATAACTGCGATTGATCAGGGGCCATATGAAAAACAAGACCCAACATTAGAAGCTCTGTTTTCTTTTCTAAATGACATGCAGATGGTAATGAAAGGACCAATTTACTATTACTATCTTAATGGGATTGAGCAAAAACCTGAAGCTTATCTTACTGAGATGATGATTCCTATATTATAATTTGGTATATTTATAGTAATTGATAATATTGGACAAGAAAAATCAAGAATAAGAAGTGATATTTCTTTAAAATAGCAAGTGAAAGGAGAGCTTATGAATTGGATAAATCAAATTAATGAAGTAGTGGCATATATCGAGCAAAATCTTGATGGAGAAATTGATAATCACCAAATCGAAAAATAGCCAATTGTTCTATTTATAATTTCCAAAGATTATTCTCATATATTGCAAATCAATCACTTGCTAGTTATATTCGCGATCGACGATTAACGTTAGCAGCTTATGAAATTTTAAAGGGGGAGAGGAATATTCTTGAGGTTGCCATACTTTATGGATATTCATCTAACGAATCCTTTGCACGTGCATTTCATAAGTTTCATGGTGTATTACCATCAAAAGTGAAAGTAGAAAGAGTACAGTTGAATTCAATACCTAAGATCTTCTTTCAATTAAATATTAAAGGAGATATACAGATGAAATACACAATTGAAGATTGGCCAGCATTTGAAGTGTCTGGCTTTAAAGAAAGCATTGTGGTAGAGGAATCATTTCAAAAGATTCCTGTATTATGGGATGAAGCATTAAAAAGTAATAGATTTAAAGAACTTATTGATTTATGGAAAAGAGCAGATATGCGTCCAGTTGGTGTATTAGGAGTAGCCTATGGAGTAGAAGGCTCAGCAACGTCAATGATGGATTATATTCTAGGTGTTACAACCTATGTTGATGTTGTAGAATGTTCAAGAATGGAAATTCCTAAAATGATGCAAACAATTAAAATTCCAAAGGCAAAATGGATTGTTATTCAAGCTGATGGGGATGCAGCTGAAGCTGTTCAAGAGGTTTACAAAACCTTTTATTCTCAGTGGTTACCAAATTCAGGATATCAACTAGCAGATTTACCTGTAGTTGAATGTTATAAACAAAATGGACATCAAGAAGTTTGGATTGCTATTCAAAAATAAGAAGAGTGTTATGACACTTTTCTTTTTCTTTGCAAAGAAAAAAGTTTGGAAAAGGAAAAAATGGAGTTTGTTTTTAAGAATATAAAGAAAGAAAGTAACAGTTGATAATGGGATATGATAGAATGTTATAATGTGGAGGATTTAAGATGCAGTATAAAAAAGATGTAGTGTGTTTATATAATCAAGGAGTATGGATATGATAAAGTTGGTTTTATGTGACATGGATGGAACGCTTTTACATGATGATAAAAGTTTGCCAAAAGATATCTATGAGATATATCGTAAGTTATTGGATAAGAATGTGTACTGTGGAATTGCAACTGGGAGATCTTTGTTATCAATACAAAGAGACTTTGCATCATTAAAAGATGAATTGATTTTTATAATTGAGAATGGTGCAGCAGCATATTATAAGGGAGAGGTTCTTTATCGGACAATAATGGATAAAAAATTTATTCATAAGGTGATTGATGAAAGTCAAAAAATAAATGATATTCAATTAATTTTGGCTGGTGAAACACAAACGTATTGTGAAGCATGTAGTGAGGAAGAATTAGAATTGTTTAAGATTTATTATCCAAAGATTCAAGTTGTAGAATCACTTTATGATGTGGATGCTGATATTATGAAGATGACGGTTTTTAATAAGCGTAATCAAGCAGAAGAAAATTATCCTTTTTTCTTACAATTTAAAGAGCAGGCGAATATTATTACATCAGGAAAAGAATGGATTGATATCTCTGTGTTAGGTGCAAATAAAGGAAAAGGAGTAAAGGTAATTCAAGAGAAGTTTCATTTAAAAAAGGAAGAATGTATGGCTTTTGGTGATTATATGAATGATTATGAAATGATGCTAAATGTAGGAGCATCATATGCGATGGGAAATGGACATCCTAAAATCAAAGAAATAAGCAAACATATAATTGGTACTAATGAAGAAGAAGCAGTACTTCAAACATTGCGAAAAGAATTCAAACTAGAAGATTAAAAGAGCTTATATATATGAGCTTTTAATCGTTTATTTTTATTCCGCTTTTATATAAAGTATTGTATAATGATATAACATAAGGAGATAATTAATATGGAAATGATTAAATTGAAACCAGCATACAAAGATTATCTGTGGGGTGGAACCAAATTAAAAGATATTTATGGTATGAAAACAGATTTAGATATTGTTGCTGAAGCGTGGGAGTTAAGTGCTCATCCAGATGGTCCAGCTACAGTTGAAAACGGATCTTATGCTGGTAAACTATTTACAGAATATCTACAAGGTATGGGAAAAGCTGTTTGGGGTAAAAATGCACAACATTTTGAACAATTTCCTATTTTGATTAAGTTTATTGATGCAAAGCAAGCATTATCAATTCAAGTACATCCAGATGATGAGTACGCACTTCGTGTTGAACATGAATATGGAAAAAATGAAATGTGGTATATTGTTGATTGTGAGCCAGGATCATTTTTATATTATGGAGTAAATCAAAATTTGACGAAAGAAGAATTTAGAGCTCATATTGAGAATGACACAATATTGGATGTACTTAATAAAGTGGAAGTAAAAAAAGGAGATTGTTTCTTTATTAAATCGGGGACAATTCATGCGATTGGAGCAGGATGTTTGATTTGTGAAATCCAACAAAACTCTAACTCTACGTATCGTGTTTATGATTTTGATCGTGTTGGTGTAGATGGAAAACCTCGTGAGTTGCATATCCAAAAAGCAGTAGATGTAAGCCAATTAACACCGAGTGCAAAAAATGGTGAACCAGAAGGTAAAAAAGAAAGCTTTGATGGTTACAGTGATACTTTGCTTGCTGCAAGTGAATATTTTACAACTAATGAATATGAAGTTGAAAAAGAAGTAGCACTTCGTGCAGATGAAACAAGTTTTCAATCGATTATTATCCTACATGGAGAAGGTAAAGTTGTATCTGAAAAACAAACACTTGATTTTAAAATGGGTGATAGTATCTTTGTTCCTGCAGGATTTGGTGATTTCAAGGTGATTGGTAAATGTAGTTTTATCAAGACGAATCTATAGGTGACATATGATTGTAAAGAAAGAATTACATGTAAGTGACAAGGAATTTTTTGATTATATTTTGAATAATTTACATAAAGAATTAAAACGTATTGTATCACGCAATATAAAGAGAAGTGATATTAAAGAAGGGTATACTTTTGTGAAACGGTATAAGCAGGGAAATGCTACCATAGAAATTGATTGTAAGATTGAAGAGTTAGATATTCCCAAAGCTTATAAATTAGTAATGAGTACACCAAAAACGGATCAGATTATTGCACATCGTGTTACTAAAATCGATGATGATCATATTGAGCTAGAATATGAAGAAGATGTGATTAGCAAAAGTTTATATGTGAAGTTGAATAAGTTTTTCAAAGGCTCTAGTGCTCGAAAGAAGATGGAAAAGACTTTAGATATGCTTGAGTTTGAAATTATTAGTAAGAAGAAATAAGGGGTATATAATATCTCTTATTTTATTTTTATTTATAATGTGGTAGGATGAAAATATGAAAAAAATAATATTAGGATTACTTGTATGCTTTTTATTTGCCTGTGGGAATGGAAGTAAAGAGAAAGATGAAGTAAAGATTAAATTGAATGAGAATAAGGGTGAAGTTGTAGCATTGACGCTGGATGAACTAATAACCAAAATGGAAAATGAGGAAAGCTTTGTCTTTTTGTTTTCGCAAACATACTGTGGATCATGTATGAGTTTTTTTGCTGAAAGCGATGAATACACAAAAGAAATTGGATTGACGTTGTATGATGTAACTTTGGATAGTGAAAAGAAAACGGAGGCGGAACAGCAAGCGATATTTGATAAACACTTTAGTGATTTTTCAGCAACACCAACTATATATTTTGTGAGTAATGGAGAAGTGAAAGATTCATTAAATTCAAGTGAAGAAGATGTATCATTGGATAGTTATAAGAAATTTTTAAAGGAAAATAAAGTAATTAAATAATTAAAAAGTGCAAGGGAAATGCAAATTAATGTAAATACAAACTTCTTGAATAAAGATTATAATATGCTTAGAAGAGGTGGCAGATATGAAAAAGAAATTGGGGATTATCTTATTAAGTGGAGCATTTTTATTTTCTGGATGTAGTTCAGAAGAAAAGGCTGATAAAGTTATGACTTGTTATATGATGACAACAGTGGAAGATTCAACTTATACTTCACTTATTGAAATTGAATATAATGAGGATTCTAAAAAAGTTATAAAAGGGAGTGTAGACAATAACTATACAGATTTGAAGAAAACAGATACGAATGGAAGCATCTTACAAGATTTATCAGAACTTCAAACAGCACATGATGCGATTGAGGGTGTAAGTGTCACACTTGATGTAACAGAGAGTGAATTTGCTTATAAAGAGGAATGGGATTATCTAGCATTAGATATGAAGGAAGTCTTGGAAGCTGATAAGGATTTGGAAAGATTTATTAGCAAAGATTCATTTTCACTTAAGAAGCTAAAAGAAGTATATACGCGAGAAGGATATTCTTGCACAGAAGAAGATAAAAAGTAGAAATGAAGTGACCCCAATAAGTTGGAAGTAATGTCATTGGTGTAATTGAAGGACTTGAGTTCTGTAAGCTACAGGACTCAGTCCTTTTAATTTTACTTTAATGCGTTTAACGTTATAGTACTCAATATATTCTGTTATTGCTTTCCTTAGCTCTTGTAGATTCTTAAATGTGTGTTCTTCTCCATAAAACATTTCTGATTTCAATATCCCAAAGAAACTCTCCATCATCCCATTATCCATACTATTTCCTTTCCTTGACATACTTTGTTGAATTCCTTTTTCTTTTAATTCATGGATATAACTGAAGTGTTGATATTGCCATCCCTGATCGCTATGAAAGATTAAACCTGTGACTACTGGATTCCTTTCAAAAGCATCTTTAAGCATCTCTTTGATTTGTTTTAAGTTTGGCGATATGGATAGATTAAATGAAACTACTTCGCCATTGAACCCATCTAGAATAGGTGATAAGTATA
>NZ_JAQFIQ010000017.1 GCF_029504745.1 Breznakia sp. PF5-3
AAGTGGTCACACCTGTTCCCATTTCGAACACAGAAGTTAAGCACTTTTACGGCGACAATAGCTAGGCTTGCTCTAGTGAAGATAGCAAATTGCCAATTTATTGACATTCCAATGGAATGTCTTTTTTTGTATTATAGAATTGTCTTATTTAATATCATCTTACTTAATCCTTTATTTAAATGAGAAGCTGATTGTGCTATAATTATAAAGATATTGGAGGCGAGAGCAAGTATGATATCAATGACAATTCAGGACATAATAGATATGATTGGCGGAGTGTTTACACACAATGGAGGAAATCTAGATGATAAAATAAAGGGAGTGAGCATTGATTCCCGTCAAATATCTTTGAGTAATATATATTTTGCAATTCGTGGTGCTAGAGTAGATGGCCATGATTACTTAGATGATGTAGCCAGAAATGGTGCTGCATTAGCAATTATTGATAATAAAGACTATTGTGATTCTAATCTACCAACGTTACTAGTAGAAGATTCAATAGTAGCATTACAAATGTTAGCGAAACAGTATCGCTTACAATCAAAAACGAAAGTATTTGCAATTACAGGTAGTAATGGAAAAACTTCATGTAAAGACCTATTGGCAGCAGTGTTGGGTTTTAAATATAAAGTGATTAAAACCTTAGGAAATCAGAATAATGAAATTGGTGTTCCCTTGACATTGCTTAGAATGGATAAAGATACAGATTATGTAATATTAGAAATGGGTATGGAAAATCTTGAGGATATTCATTTTTTAAATGCAATTGCTAAACCTGATTTAGGAATTGTGACCAATGTAGGGATTGCTCATTTAGAAAATTTAAAAACAATTGAAAATATAGGAAGAGCAAAGTTAGAGCTAATGGATGGTTTAGATGATAGGTCGTTATTCATCTATAATGGAGATGACCCGATTTTGTCTAAAGTAATACAAGAAAAAGATATGCATTCACTGAAAATAGAAACTTTTGGATTGAGTAAAAAGAATTCTATATATTTGACTTCTTTTGAACAAGAAATGGATGTTATATCATTTAAAACTAATGTATCTTCTCATACTTTTAGAGTTAAGACATTAGGAAGACATCAGGCATTGAATACTCTTCCAGTACTTCTTTGTGCTTATTATGTTGGGTTGGATGATGAAGTAATTCAAAAAGGTTTAAATTCGTATGTTAGCACAGGCATGCGTAATGAACTTTTACAAGTTTGTAAGATGACAATCTTAAATGATGCATATAAATCCAATCCTCAAAGTGCAAAAGCAGCATTGGATACATTTGAAGGCATAGCCTCAGAATATAAAATTATCGTCTTAGGAGATATGCTAGATTTGGGACCAAATATGAATGATTTTCACTATGATGTTGGTGAGTATTTAAATGCTATTACATATGATGAATTAATTTGTTTTGGAGAATTATCTAAATTTATCATAGATGGTGCTAAAGCAAAAAAACCGGATAAAAAATATTTTCATGCAAAAACGCATGATGAAATATTTGCATATTTAGAGAAATTTAAAGATAAGGATTGTGCAGTTTTATTTAAAGGTTCAAGGGGAATGAAATTAGATGAAATTGTAGATCGATTGATAGGAGATTAAGAAGATGAAAAAAATACAATTAGGTGTTATTTTTGGGGGGAACTCTAGTGAATATCCTGTATCACTGCATTCAGTAGGTAGTGTATTACACCATATTGATAAGGATCGCTATGAGATTACTTTGATTGGTATTACACAAGATGGAATTTGGTATTATTATAATGGTGATATTGATACCTTAGAGCATGACAAGTGGCTACAGCATGGAACAACAAGGCGTGCAGCATTATCACCTTCTCAAAAAGAAGGATTGTTTGTGTTTGAAGAAGATGGCTCTTTTAAAACAATTACACTGGATTGCGTATTGCCGGTTTTACATGGTAAAAATGGTGAGGATGGTACGTTACAAGGACTATTAGAAATGGCACAAATACCATATGTTGGTTGTAATCATGTGAGCAGTGCGATTGCAATGGATAAAGAATATACACATATTATCTGTGAAGCTGCAGGAATTCAGATGGCACCGTATTTGTCTATAACAAATCGTGATGTTATTGATTATCAACATTTGCAACAAGAGGTTCAAACAAAGCTTACACTACCTTTGTTTGTGAAACCAGCAAATGCTGGATCTAGTTTTGGAATATCTAAGGTTGATGATATTCACGACTTAGAGAAAGCCGTGAAATTCGCCTTAGAATATGATGATAAGGTTGTTGTTGAAAATGGTATTGATGGATTTGAGGTAGGTTGTGCAGTTTTGGGTAATCATGAATTAACAATTGGTGAACCAGATGAAATTGATACCCATAATAACTTTTTTGACTATGAGGCAAAATACGAATTGGTAAACACAGAAATTGTTTGTCCTGCAAGAGTTGATGAAAAAATAACCAATGAAATAAAAGAAAATGCTAAACATATTTATAAGATTCTAGGATGTAAGGGATTGGCAAGAGTAGATATGTTTGTAAGTACAGACCAACAAATTTATTTCAATGAAATTAATACTATTCCAGGATTTACATCTGCAAGTCGTTATCCGACTATGATGAAAGCAGTAGGTATTGATTTTACTACGTTGATTAATAAGCTAATTGATTTAGCTATGGAGTAAAATGATGTTAGAAAGTAAAAGTCGTTGTTGGGTTGAAATAGATTTGTCTAAAATTGCAGAAAATCTGAAGCGAATTCAACATCATATTGGAAAGCAAAAAATCATGGCAGTTGTAAAGGCGAATGCTTATGGACATGGGGATGTTCAAGTAGCAAAAGTACTACAAGATGAAGGAATTGATTTTTTTGCAGTTTCTAGCATTGATGAGGCAGTTCGTTTACGAGAAGCAAAAATCGAAGGAGATATTCTTATATTAGGGTATACACCAGAAGAACATTTTCATTATTTATGCGAATATCACATAACTCAATGTATTATGAGTCTTGCCTATGCTAAAAAGCTCGATACTTATGCAAAAGCTCATAATTGTGAGATAATGGGACATGTGAAAGTGGATACTGGTATGGGAAGACTAGGAATACCATGTCAAGATGATAACTATCTAATTGATGAAGTTATAGAAGTATATAAATTAAAGAATTTAAATGTTACTGGGATTTTTTCGCATTTTAGCGTGGCAGATACCTATGAAGATCCAAATGATGAGGCATATACTCAGCATCAAATTGTTCTTTATGAAAAGGTATTAGCAGATTTAAAAACAGCGAAAATCATATATGGAGTTACACATTTGCAAAATAGTTATGGTGCGCTTAATTATCCTGAATTGACTTACGATTACGCAAGGGTTGGAATTTTGCTTGTAGGGAACACAAGCAATGATGAACAGCAATTAAAGCATCCAATTACCCTTATTCCATCACTGGAATGGAAAGCGAACATTTCTTGTATTAAAACGGTCCCTAAAGGAACTTATATTGGATATGGGAAAAATTACCTTACTAAAGGAAAAGAAAAGATAGTCACAGTGACCTGTGGTTATGCAGATGGGCTTAATCGACAAGCATCACATCATCATTTGCATGTTTTGATTAATGGAGAGCGTTGTGAGATTGTTGGTAATATATGCATGGATCAATTTATGGTAAATGCAACAGGTGTTAAAAATATCGAAATAGGGAATGTGGTTACGATTGTTGGAAACGATGGGAATGAAGTGATTAAAATTGATGAGTTGTCGAGAGCAGCGAATACAATTAATAATGAATCATTTTGTTTGATTTCTAAAAGAGTTCCACGATTTTATAAGTAAAAGATATGTGAGGGAGCGTTTATGGAACGAAAAAATTATTATTTGGTAGACATTGTGAAACTGATTTGTGCGGTCTTAGTTGTTGCTATTCATACAGGCCCATTCTTATCAGTGAATGAAACATTGAATTATTTTGTTGTACAGATTTTAGGGAGAATTGCAGTACCATTCTTTTTTGTCGCAAGTGCTTTTTTGTTCTTTCGAAAATTAGATTATGTTGCAGGATTGAAAAGTAAAGAGAACCTACGGATGTTACGTAAATATATCTTGAGGTTATTAAGAGTTTATGTAATATGGACAATTATTTATTTAATTCCTTTAGTATTTGAATGGATGCAAGGTGGAATTGATGGTTCTACAATTCCGCGATTTATTCGTAATTTTCTATTTACAGGTAGTTATTATCATCTATGGTTTTTACCAGCTATGATGTTTTCGACATGTCTTGTATATGCATTGTTAATGAAATTTAAAACGACTCGTGTAATTGAAGTTGGTTTGGTATTATATATAATTGGAATGCTAGTGAATGTGTATGGAAGTGTTTTGTTGAAGATACCATTACTTGGAGATGGAATTAATTTCTATTTAAAAATCTTTGAAACAACAAGAAATGGATTATTTTTTGGAATGATTTATACAACCATAGGTTTTTATATAGCTACAAGTCGTTTTGCTTTAAGTAAAAGTGATTTGTTGAAACGAACACTTGTATGCTTTGTTTTATTATTTATTGAAGGATTCTTTATCAAAGGTATTCAACTTGATACACCAAGAACGAGTATGTATCTTACATTATTACCATTTATGTTTTACTTCTTCTTGTATGTCATCTCATTTGATTTAAAGTTTAGTGAACGCTATATAACATTTCGTGCATGTAGTACGTTGATTTATTTCTCACATATCTTATTTAAATTAATTTTAGATATTTTACCATTTAACTATAACAGTCTTGTATATTTTATTATTGTTTTAGTACTGGCAGTTGATTTTGCATATATTGTGTATACATTATCAAAGAAAAGTAAATTTGCAATTTTGAGGTATCTAATTTAATGTTGCGGATTGATCAAATTCGAATTTCGATTCATGATAATCAAGTAGAATTGAAAAATAAAATTCTTAAAATTTTGCATATTGATGAAACAGAAATGCTAGAATATTCTATTCATAGGAAAAATGTTGATGCTCGCCAGCAACCAATATTTTTTATTTATAGTGTGAATGTGGAAGTGAAAGATGAAAAAAGAATTTTGCGAAAAAAAATTAAAAATGTACGTTCAATTGCAAATGTTCAATATTCATATCCAAATTCAGGGATAATAGAGATGAAACATCGGCCTATTATCGTAGGTTTTGGTCCAGCGGGAATGTTTTGTGCATTAACGTTAGCTAAATGTGGATATCGTCCAATTGTTTTTGAACAAGGGAGTGCTGTTGAGCAAAGAGTAAAGGACGTTGATGAATTCATTCGTACAGGTACTTTAAATGAATGGAGTAACATTCAATTTGGTGAAGGCGGAGCAGGGACTTTTTCTGATGGAAAACTTACAGCAAGAACAAAAGATTTACGCGTTCATAAAATATATGAAGAGTTTGTTGCATATGGTGCACCAGAAGAAATTCTTTATGAAGCTTATCCTCATATTGGGAGCGATAAGCTGATAGAAGTTGTTAGAAATGTTCGTGAAGCGATTATTGAATTTGGTGGAGAAATTCATTTCAACTGTAAAGTGGAAGAATTAATATCTCATAATGATCGCGTTTGTGGAGTAGTTACTGATAATAAAAAATATGAAAGTGATGTTGTTGTTTTAGCACTTGGAAATAGTGCACGTGATAGCTTTATAAAGTTTTATGACCAGGGATTACAAATGGAAGCAAAGCCTTTTGCAGTTGGATTACGAATTGAACATCCACAAAAGAGTATTAATGAGGCCCTATATCATAGTGAATGGAATAATCCTAGCTTACCAATAGCAAGTTATCGCTTACAACATCAATGGGAAGGAAAAGGTGTATATACTTTTTGCATGTGTCCTGGTGGAGAAGTGGTGGCAGCAACGTCTAGACGTGGTCATGTTGTTGTCAATGGAATGAGTAATTATGCAAGGGATAAACAAAATGCAAATGCAGCAATTTTAGTACAAGTAGATCAAACTGATTATGGAATCGATACTTTTTCAGGAATGCAATTTCAAGAACGGCTTGAAAAAGATGCATTTATATTAGGTGGTGAAAATTATAAAGCACCAGCGCAAAAAGTATATGATTTTTTGGGGAATGAACCTTCTAATCAAGAAGTGATTCAACCTTCTTATCCATTGGGAGTTACCTACATTGATTTTCATCATTTGTTTTCTCCTAAAATTTGTGCAGCACTTCAACAGGGAATTAAAGATTTTCAGAAAAAAAACAAAGCATTCAGAAATGAAAATGCTGTATTAACAGGTGTTGAAACAAGGTCTTCAAGTCCGCTTCGAATTATAAGGGATAAAGAAATGCAATCTATTTCATTGGCGAAAGTATATCCAATTGGTGAAGGAAGTGGATATTCTGGAGGAATTGTCTCGAGTGCAATCGATGGATTGAAATGTGCAGAAAAGATAATTGAAATCTATGATAATCAACGTGTTTTATAAAAACACGTTTTATTTTTTGTTTTTTTGTTGAAATTCATATCCGGTATGATATGATAAATGCAGTGAAATGACCCTTTAAAATAATCCTGAGAGATTAAAAAGGAAAAAAATAGGGCCTCTCACTATTTATGAAATAGGAGGAGCATAAAAATGAAAAATTTAATTGATCCAATGGATCTAAGTGTTAAGGAAATTGATAATTTATTAAATCTTGCAGATAAGATTACAGCAAATCCTAGCGCTTATGAAGATGTATGTAATCATAAAACCTTAGCGACTTTGTTCTTTGAACCAAGTACGAGAACAAGACTTAGTTTTGAAGCTGCTATGTTGGAGTTGGGTGGAAATGTATTAGGATTTTCGTCTGCTAATTCGTCGAGTGCAGCAAAAGGAGAAAGTATCTCAGATACGATACAAACAGTATCATGTTATTCGCATATTATCGCAATGCGTCATCCCAAAGAAGGAGCACCGCTTGCAGGGGCTACTAGAGCAAGTGTGCCAATCATTAACGCTGGAGATGGCGGACATAACCATCCTACACAAACGCTCACAGATTTGCTTACTATACGCCGTGAGAAGGGAAGACTTGATAACCTTACAATAGGGCTTTGTGGTGATTTAAAATTTGGAAGAACCGTACATTCTTTGATGAAGGCAATGTCTCGCTATAAGAACATTCGCTTTATTTGTGTATCTCCAGAGGAGTTGCGAATTCCAGAATATTTAAAACGTGATGTTGTAGAGAAATATAATATAGAATTCATCGAAGTAGAGAAGATGGAAGATGTCATCGATGAGTTAGATGTTATTTATATGACCAGAGTGCAAAAAGAAAGATTTTTTAATGAAGCTGATTATATTCGTTTAAAAGATAGTTATATATTAGATTTGGATAAATTGAAAACCGCAAAAAAAGATTTATCAATCCTGCATCCGCTACCTAGAGTGAATGAAATCGCAGTAGAAGTGGATGATGATCCAAGGGCTTGTTATTTTAGACAGGTGAAGAATGGAAAGTATGTTCGAATGGCATTGATTATGACAATGCTAGGTTTACATAAGTAACAGGAGGAAAATATATGAATATCGATAGTATCAAAAATGGCATTGTTTTAGATCATATCAGTGCAGGAAAAAGTATGCGTGTTTATGATAGTTTAAATCTAGATGAATTAGATTGCAGTGTAGCAATTATTAAAAATGTAAAAAGTCAGAAGATGGGAAGAAAAGATATAATTAAGATTGATAACGATTTTGAAATTGATTTAGATGTACTAGGATATATTGATCCTAATATTACAGTTAGCTATATAAAAGACGGAATTACTGTAGAAAAGAAGAAATTAGCATTACCAGAAACAATTACCAATGTGGAAGTGTGTAAGAATCCACGATGTATCACATCAGTAGAAACAAGTTTACCCCAAACGTTTAAATTGGTGGATAAAGAAAATCATGTATATCGTTGTGTTTATTGTGAAAGTAGAATTGCAAAATAGCAGATAGAATATCCAAAACTGTTCAGCATAATAGCTAACAGTTTTTTTTGTGAAAGAAAAAAAAGATGTTTTTATTGTGGTTTTTCATTATTTGTTATACAATTGAAACATTGCGAAAGTAAAGAAAGAAGAAAAAATGACACAATTCAAAGAAATTATTAAGAATGAAAAATTGCTTCGTGCAATTGATGAAATGGGGTATCATACTCCGACCGAAATACAAGAAAAAGCGATTCCATTGGTTTTGGATGGCAAAGATATAATTGCAAAATCAAATACAGGTACAGGAAAAACAGCTTCTTTTGGCTTACCTTTGTTACAACGTTTATGCGATGGTGAAATTCATCAAGTATTAATTGTTTGTCCCACAAGAGAGTTAGTAACCCAGGTAGAAGATGAACTACGTAAGTTTAGCAAGTTTACAGAGATGATTAAAATTGCTAGTGTTTTTGGTGGAACACCAATTGATCGCCAAATCCGAACACTAAAAAAAGGTGTACAAATCATAGTGGGAACACCAGGAAGGATTTTAGATCACATTCGTAGAAGAACAATCAAATTAAAAAATTATGATTGTGTGGTGTTAGACGAAGCAGATGAAATGTTGAATATGGGATTTCGAGATGATATTGAAACAATCTTAAATAAAATAGAAGGGAAACACCAGACAATTTTATTTAGTGCAACAATGCCGAAAGCAATTCGTGAAATTGCAACTGGATATTTGCATGAGCAAACAGAGATAGAGATTAAATCGCAATATAAAACAGTTGAAACAATCAATCAAGTATATTACGACTTAAAAAGAGATGATAAAAAAATGACAGTGATAAAACAATTGTTATCGTTTTATGCACCTAACCTTACCCTTATCTTCTGTAATACAAAAGCAGCAGTTGATGATTTGGTAGATGATTTAAATAGAAATGATATCAAGGCAATTGGCTTACATGGTGATGTTAAACAAGATAAGCGTATGAAAATTATGGCAAATTTCAAAAAATCAAAAAAAGCCATTTTAGTTGCTAGTGATGTGGCAGCAAGAGGTATTGATGTAAATAATATCGATTTGGTTATTAATCATGATTTACCACAAGATAATGAAGTGTATGTACACCGAATTGGAAGAACAGGAAGAGCTGGTAAGAATGGGTTGGCTATCACATTAATTAAGGGACGCAAGCAATACCAACGCTTACAAAGTATTATGAAATTTACAAAGGCAAAAGTGGAATGTAAAGAAATACCTTCAAAGCAGGATATTCACGAGATGAAAAAGCAACAATTCAAAGAGCAGTTAATTAATGTAATTGATACACAAGGAATTGTTCCTAACCATATGAAAATCGTTGATGATTTGCTGCTGGCAGGTCATGAAAAAGATGCAATTATCAGTGCGTTGATCACGATTTTACAAGGAGATGTGGCTGCTTCACCAGCACCAGTATCAAAAAGAAGGAAAAAGAAAATAAAAGATGGAGTAGAGTTAAAACTTACCATTGGTTCAGAAAATCAAATTTCAGTTAGGGATATTGAAAAATCAATAATAAATGAAGCAGATATTTCAATGGAACAAATTGGGACGATTGATATTCGCAAACGCTATAGTATAGTAGTTGTGGAAAAAAAGGCAGCAACGCAAGTCTTAAACAAAATGATTAGTTCACAAATCAACAATCATTCATTCCATGTGCGTTTTTATAAAAAGGAAAAATTAAAAGATTTATATAGTTAATAACCAAATAAAAAGGGATTCATCTTATTTTGAATCCCTTTTTACTATTTATTTTCGGTTTGAATTTTATTAGTTTCTATGACGTCGTTTACTTTTTTAATTAATTCATTACGATGTGTCACATTTGCTTTGGCGTAGATATTGTGGATATGCGCTTTTAGTGTACCTGATGAAATACATAATTTATCTGCTATTTCCATATTACCATAGTGTTCTAAAATTAAAAGAAAGATTTCTTTTTCTCTTTTGGTGAGTTGTATTTCATTTACAAAGGCGTCCGTATTTAAAGATGTCTTTTTTTCTTTAGTAGGAAATACTAAATTGTTAATAATTGAAAAAGTGCTAATAAAAATCAAAGAAGTGATAACCATCCAATATAGGTTTTCAGTAAAATTACGTTCCTTGAAAATCAATCCTGAAGATGAAAATGCTTGTTGTTGTGAAGACACTAATGCATCTTCAATACAAATGATAAAGTTTAATAAGATAAATAAAGCAAAAATACTTATGAATTTTTTCGCATAGGATTTAATCTGTGAATCTTTACAACGTATATAAGCATAGTAGAAATATACACAAAGAACAATGGTAAAGAATTGTCGAGTTGTATAAAATAACCAGATTGTTAAATTGTTTTCATTCATAGTTTTAAAAATAATCTCTAAAGCGATGAATATGATAATGATAATAAAATATTTTACTTTTATCTGCTTTTGAAAAATATTTAGAATGATCAACATTTCAATACTTAACATTACAGAGAATAATACAATCTTAAACGGTGCAAGACTTATAAAGGTATCAGGTAAGACCGTTGTTGAAGAGTGATAAAAATCTGTATAGTGAAGAAATACGGCATCTATTATAAATGTAATGAGTAACAATGTTGTATATAAATATAACTTATTCTTGGTTTTTGAGTAAACAAGATATGAAGGTGCCATTGTCAGCACAGGAAACATAATAACCACAAGGCTGAAAAAGAAAATTAATACATTGAGCGTATCCATAGTACACCTCCTATAGTCCCTTATTCAAATGATAACAAAACATAAAAATAGTGTCAAAGTTTATTGTTCAAACAAAGTAGGGGTTAGATAAAACATAACTTAAGTTATAGGTAAAATATAACCTTTTTCCTAATGTAAACCCTTACATTTTGTATTACGTTATAGATGAAGAAAGCAGCGATACATATTTGTAGGTGTAGATTTAGATATATACTGGCATTAAAAGTATCCTTCAATTGATGTTTATATATAACTTATATGCGATTTCTAACAATTTATTTAATTTAAATTTGCACTTATAAGTATGTATCGCTTCTTTCGTCTATAAGAACTGTTTATTAACAGTAGACCATAAAGTCAGAAAAGGAGATAACATTATGGAATTAAGACATTTTATTGACACAAACGATTTTACAAAGGAAGAGTTATTGGATATCATTGATCTTTCATTAAAAATTAAGAAATGTATTAAAAATGGATATTATCCACCACTATTGAAAGATAAGACATTAGGAATGATTTTCCAACAATCTTCAACTCGTACAAGAGTATCATTTGAAACAGCAATGACACAACTTGGTGGTCATGCACAATATTTGGGGCCTGGAATGATTCAATTGGGAGGTCACGAAACAATTGAAGACACAGGACGTGTATTATCAAATTTGATTGATATTGTTATGGCAAGAGTAATTGAACATGATACAGTTGTGAAATTAGCTAATGCTAGTACAATTCCTGTTCTTAATGGGATGTCTGACTATAATCACCCTACACAAGAAATTGGTGATTTATGTACAATTATTGAAAACTTACCGAAAGGAAAAACATTAGAAGAATGTAAAGTTGTATTTGTTGGTGATGGTACACAAGTTTGTGCTTCGCTTGGATTTATAACAACAAAGTTAGGGATGAATTTTGTTCATTATGGACCAAAAACACATCAATTGAATGCAGATCATAAAGCGATTATGGAAGAAAACTGTAAAATATCTGGTGGTACATGGGATGTTACAGATGATAAAGAATCAGCAATGAAAGGTGCAGATTTTGTTTATACTGATGTATGGTATGGATTATATGAAAACGAAATGCCAGAAGAAGAAAGAAAAAGAGTTTTCCATGATTATCAAGTAAATCGTGATTTGATGCAAATGGCAAACCTAGGTGCTAAATTTATGCACTGTTTACCAGCTACACGTGGTGAAGATGTTACAGATGAAGTATTGGATAGTGATATATCAGTTGCTTTTGAAGAAGCTGGTAATCGTTTAACAGCAATGCGTGGGTTATTAGTATACTTTACTAGATATCAAAAAGATCCTACAGAACTTCAAAAATTAGAAGCAAAAGAAGAATTAGATACTTTTATGGATGAAAGATTAGAATACTTAAACGACTAAATTTAAGTGTTAAACATAATAGTTGCATAGAGGAAGCTTGCGCAATATGCAGAAGACAGTGGTATTGGTTTTTAAGCGCTTCCCAAACTCACAACTGCAAATACTTGTGGAAAAGTGGTAAAGAAATAGTTAAATTGCCTCTTGGTGAAGGCACCTCTTGCGATAAAAAAGTAAAGTTTATTATTTACTATTTAACGAAATGAAAGGGGCAGACTATGTCAAAGAAGAAAAAATTTAGAATGATAGATGCAATTTTACTGGTTATCTGTGTTGTATTCGTTGCAGAAGCAGCAGCACCAGTTGCAGCAATAGGGAACTCACAGTATTTTTGGTGGATCTTGCTGATGTTGATCTTTCTATTACCTTATGGACTGATTTCATCAGAATTAGGTACTACATATGATGGAGATGGTGGACTTTATGATTGGGTACGAAAAGCTTTCGGTTCACGTATGGGAAGCCGTGCTTCTTGGTATTATTGGATAAATTTCCCGTTGTGGATGGCATCATTAGCAGTTGTATTTCCAGATATGATTACCTTGATTACAGGAATTGAAATTGGAACTGTTGATGCATTAATTATCGAACTGATATTTATTTGGATTATTGTATTTATTAGCTTTTTCCCAGTATCAGATTCTGTTTGGATCTTAAATGGAGCGGCAGTTATTAAAGTATTTTTAGCAGTATTATTGGGTGGATTAGGTATTTATGTTGCATTAACACAAGGCGTAGCTAACGAGATTACAGCATCGTCATTATTACCATCGTTTGATTTGGATAGTTTATCTTATGTATCAGTAATTCTATTTAATATGTTAGGATTTGAAGTTATTTGTACATTATCTGGTGATATGGAGAATCCAAATAAACAAATTCCAAAAGCAATCATCATTGGAGGATTCGTAATTGCAGGTATTTATATGTTCTCTGCGTTTGGTATTGGGGTAGCAATACCGACTTCAGAAATTAGTACAAGTAGTGGATTGGTTGATGCGATTATCTTAATGACGAATGAACCAACAGGACTATTAGTAAAAGTTTCAGCTGTCTTGTTCTTATTGACACTATTCGGAAATATGATTTCATGGTCATTAGGTGTAAATAGCGTAGCATGCTACGCAGCTAAAAATGGAGATATGCCAAAGGTTTTCGCGAAAGAATCAAAAAAGAATGGGATGCCAACTGGAACAGCGATTATGAATGGAGTAATTGCTAGTATTGTTGTACTCTTAGCACCATTGATTCCGAATCAAGATTTATTTTGGAGTTTCTTTGCTTTAAATTTAGTTATGTTCTTATTAGCTTATATCCCAATTTTCCCAGCTTTTTTAAAGCTTAGAAAAATTGATCCAGATACAGAACGTCCATTCAGAGTAAAAGGGAGCGACTTGTTTTTGAAAGTATTGGCACTTTGTCCAATGGTAGTAATCATTGTCGCACTTATTTTCACAGCAGTGCCGTTATCATTTGATAGTGCAACATTGGAAGCAACCTTACCGATTACAATAGGAGCAATAATATTTATTCTGATTGGCGAATTTATATGTCGTAGAAATAAAACAGGGCAACCTGAGGAGGAAAAACAATAATGAAAGTATTAAGAGAAAGTACACCTAAAAAAGATGGATTTAGAATGCCTGGTGAATTTGAACACCACGACGGATGTTGGATGATTTGGCCAGAACGTCCTGATAATTGGCGTAATGGTGGAAAACCAGCACAACATGTATTTTGTAAAGTAGCAGAAGCAATTGCAGAGTTTGAACCAGTTACAATGTGTGTAAGCAATGCACAATACGATAATGCTCGCTCTATGCTATCAGATAATATTCGCGTTGTAGAAATGAGTAATGATGACTCATGGATGCGTGATTGTGGAGCAACCTTTGTTGTAAATGGTAAAGAAGTGCGTGGTGTTGATTGGCGCTTTAATGCATGGGGTGGTTTGTATGATGGATTATATTTTCCATGGGACAAAGATGATCATGTAGCTAAAAAAATGTGTGATATGGAGAGTAAAACTTGCTATTCATTAGAAGACTTTGTTTTAGAAGGTGGTTCTATTCATGTGGATGGCGAAGGTACTTTAATTGTTACAGAAGAATGTTTGTTAAGTGAAGGAAGAAATCCGCAACTTTCAAAAGAAGAAATTGAAGATGTATTGAAACAATATTTAAATTTAGAGAAAATCATTTGGATTCCTTATGGAATTTACAATGATGAAACAAATGGACATGTGGATAATATTTTACACTATGTTGCACCTGGAAAAGTTGTATTGGCTTGGACAGAAGATAAAGCAGATCCACAATATGAAATTTGCCAAAAAGCTTATGAAATCTTAAGTAAGGAAAAAGATGCAAAAGGAAGAAACTTAGAAATTATAAAATTGATGCTTCCTGCCAATGTATTGATTACAAAAGAAGAGAGCGAAGGGGTAGATGCAGTAGATGGAACTTTACCTAGAATGGAAGGTGATCGTCTTGCAGCATCATATGCGAACTTCTATATTGCGAATGGTGGAGTGGTTGTACCAATGTTTGATGACCCTAATGATGAAAAAGCGATTGAAACATTACAATCAGTTTTCCCTGATCGTAAAGTCGTAGGGTTGTATGCTCGTGAAATTTTACTGGGTGGAGGAAATATTCACTGTATTACACAACAACAACCATCAGGTAAATAATGTAATTGGGGATAACGAAGGTTTATCCCCTTCTTAATTGATAAAGGAGAGTATTTATGTCTAGAATTGTAATTGCACTTGGTGGTAACGCCTTGGGGAATACCCCAGAAGAACAATTGGAAAAAATTGATCAAGCTACAAAATCGCTTGTTGGTTTGATTACGCAAGGAAATGAAATTATCATCAGCCATGGAAATGGACCGCAGGTAGGAATGATAAAATTGGCGTTGGACATGGCACATGAAGAGAGTGATAAAATAGCGCAGTTTGAATTGCCAGAGTGTACTGCTATGAGTCAAGGGTATATAGGATACCATTTACAACAAGGAATCATGAAAGAAATTCATCGTTTGGGATTGCCATGGCATTGTGCCAGTGTTGTTACTCAAATGGAAGTAGATGAACAAGATCCTGCATTCTCAAATCCAACCAAGCCTATTGGTGCATTTTATAGCAAAGAAGATGCAGAGGCAATGATGAAAAAGGATCCAAGTTTAGTGTTTAAGGAAGATGCAGGTAGAGGATATCGACAAATGGTAGCGAGTCCAAAACCTTTAGATATTGTAGAAAAGGATTCTATTTTAAATTTATTAGATAATGAATTTATTGTTATTGCTTGTGGAGGAGGAGGTATTCCAGTAATCAAAGATGAGAACGGAGATCATCATGGAATCCCTGCTGTGATTGATAAGGATTTTGCAAGCGCAAAATTAGCAGAATTAGTAGATGCAGATTATTTATTTGTTTTAACTGCTGTTGATCGTGTAATGGTTAATTTTGGTAAGCCAGATCAAAAAGAAATTATTGAAATGAGTATTGAAGAGGCTAAACAATACATAGAAGAAGGGCATTTTGCACCTGGTAGTATGTTGCCAAAAGTAGAAGCAGCAATGCAGTTTGCAGAAAGTAAAGCAGGAAGAAAATCAATTATTGCTTCACTTGAAAAAGCACCACTGGCAATGAAAGGGGAAAGTGGTACTTTAATCAAATTATAATTACAAAAAAACAGTTGCAATTTCTTTTTGATATGATAATATTATTAAGAAAAGTCCTTTAAGGCGATCCGTGAGGTTGCTAAGGTTCATGAGTGTTTTTATAAAGGTCTTTTTCGTGCAAAAAGGCCTTTTTTTGAGAAATGGAGCGATAATGATGAAAACAAGTAACCAAATAAAAATTCCATTCATTCAAAAGACAGATATTATGAGTTGTATATAAACGCATACATTTTTATGTATTGCGTTTTTTTTAGAAAGAAAGGAAATGGTAAGATGATTATAAAAAATGCAAAACTTGTCACAGAAGAAAATAAGACAAAAATACAGGATATTTTGATTAAAGATGGTAAAATTAAACGTATTGCTGATTATATTGAGGTTATTGATGAAGAAGTTATTGATGCAAATGATAAACTCATTTTGCCAGGTGGTATAGATGTTCATGTTCATTTGCGTGAGCCAGGGTTTACGCATAAGGAAACAATTAAAACAGGCTCATTAGCAGCTTTGCATGGAGGATATACGACAATTATGCCAATGCCTAATATCAATCCATTTCCAGATAATGTAGAAGTTATCAAAGCGTATCAAGCATTATTACAAAAAGATGGTGCATGTAACATTTATCCTTATGCTTGTATTACTAGAGGAGAGATTGGAAAACATTTGGTAGATATGAAAGCAATCAAAGAATTAGGGATTTCATGGTTTAGTGATGATGGTGTCGGTGTGCAAAGAGAAGATATGATGTATAAAGCGATGCAATCAGCCCATGAAAATGATGTGATGATTGTGGCTCATACAGAAGATATGCGATATCGTAAAGTAAAGGCCTGTATGCATGAAGGAAAACGAAATAAAGAATTGGATTTAATCGGCATTCCTAGTGCTTGTGAATTTAAACAGATTGAGCGTGATTTACAACTTGCATATGAAACAAAAGCAAAATATCATATTTGTCATATGAGTAGTAAAGAAAGTGTAGAGCTTTTGAAAAAATATAAACAGATGGGTGCTGATGTCAGTGGTGAAGTTACAACACATCATTTATTATTAAATGAACATGATGTGGAAAATACGAATCATAAAATGAACCCACCACTACGATCAAAAGAAGATCAGCAAGCATTAATTAATGGCTTATTAGAGGGAGTGATTGATTTCGTTGCCAATGATCACGCACCACATAGTGAAGAAGAAAAAAAGGCTCCAATGGACAGTGCTCCATTTGGAATAGTAGCACTAGAAACTAGCATTCCTCTTATTTATACAAAATTTGTGAAAAAAGGGATATTTACTTTGGAACAGTTTCAAAAATTTATTAGCACCAACCCTGCCAAACGGTTTGGTTTTGATACAAAAGGAAGCATACAAGAAGGGTATGATGCTGATATAATATGTATAGCAGAAAAAGTAGGGAAAATAGATAAAAAAGCATTTATATCATTGGGAAAGAATACACCATTTGATCAATATGATGTTGCTTGTGAAATCAACTTCAGCATGGTGAATGGAATTATAAAATATACATCTAAGGAGGTACAAAATGAAGCGTAAGTTAATATTAGAAGATGGCTCAGTATATATAGGAGAAGCAATCGGGGGAGATACTTTCCAGATTGGGGAAATTGTATTTAATACTGGAATGAGTGGTTACCAAGAGGAGCTTAGTGATCCTTCTTATTGTGGACAAATCATTTTAATGACATATCCAATGGTTGGTAATTATGGAATCAACCGCGATGATTTTGAAAGTTTAAATCCAGCGGTGTTTGGAATTGTTGTAAATGAACTTTGTGATTATCCATCAAACTGGCGCTCAGCTATGAGTTTAGATGAATTTTTAAAACAAAAGAAGATTCCTGGAATCAGTGGTGTTGATACACGAGCAATCACTAAAAAATTACGTGATGTAGGATCTATGAAGGCTACTTTAGCGGATATGTATGCAGAAGAAAAAAATATTGTTAAGCATTTGAAGAATGCGCCAACAATGAATGGGCAAGTAGCAAAGGTTTCTACACAAAAACCATATTTGATTCCAAGTCGAGGAAAAAAAGTTGTCTTGATTGATTTTGGGGCAAAACAAGGAATTGTTCGCGAACTTAGTAAACGTGGTTGTGATTTGACAGTTGTACCATATAACACAGATAGTGAAACGATATTGGGATTGAGTCCTGATGGGATTATGCTTTCTAATGGGCCTGGAAATCCAAAGGATGTTGAAGTTGCAGTAAAGACAGTAAAAGAATTGATAGGAAAAGTACCAATCTTTGGAATTTGTCTTGGTCATCAAATTTTAAGTCTTGCATGTGGTGCTGATACATCAAAGCTGAAATTTGGTCATCATGGAAGCAATCATCCAGTGATTGATCTTAAAACGAAAAAAGTAGCTATCACTTCGCAAAATCATAATTTTGCAGTCGATGAAAAGAGTTTGAAAAATACCGATTTAGAAGCGACACATGTAAACTTAAATGATAAGAGTGTAGAGGGAGTGCGTCATAAAAAGTATCCAGCATTTAGTGTGCAATATCATCCAGAAGCATCTCCAGGACCAGAAGATACAAACTATTTGTTTGATCAATTTATGGAGATGATGGAAACTACAGGAGGTAAAAACAATGCCAAAGCGTAAGGATATAAAAAAGATATTAGTAATTGGTTCAGGTCCAATTATTATAGGGCAAGCAGCAGAGTTTGATTATGCAGGAACCCAAGCTTGTCAGGCACTTCGTGAAGAAGGGTATGAAGTTGTTTTGATTAACTCCAACCCAGCAACGATTATGACAGATACGACAGTAGCTGATAAAGTATATATTGAACCATTGACAGCGGAATTTGCATCTAAGATTATCCACAAAGAAAAACCAGATGCAATTTTAGGAACACTAGGTGGTCAAACAGGATTGAACTTGGTAGTTGAATTAGCTAATATTGGTGTTTTAGAGAAAGAAAACGTAGAAATACTAGGAACCAAATTAGATGCTATTGAAAAAGCAGAGGATAGAGAAAAATTCAAACAATTGATGGAAGAGTTAGGACAACCAATTCCTGAGAGTTTAATCGTACACAGTGTTGATGAAGCACTATCATTTGCAAAAGAAATAGGCTATCCAGTCGTTGTTCGTCCAGCATTTACACTGGGAGGAACAGGGGGAGGATTTGCTCAAAGTGATGAAGAATTGGCAGATATTACAAAGAATGGATTAAAATTATCACCAGTGAATCAATGTTTGATTGAAAAAAGTATTGCTGGATATAAAGAAATAGAATATGAGGTAATGCGTGATAATAACGATAATGCAATTGTCGTTTGTAATATGGAAAATGTGGATCCAGTAGGGATTCATACAGGTGATTCCATTGTTGTTGCTCCAGTGCAGACGCTGAGTGATCGTGAAAATCAAATGTTAAGAAATGCTTCTTTAGATATTATTCGGGCTTTAAAGATTTGTGGTGGCTGTAATGTACAATTAGCATTAGATCCAAAATCATTTAATTATTATGTAATTGAGGTAAATCCTAGGGTTTCACGCTCTAGTGCACTTGCGAGTAAAGCAACTGGTTATCCAATTGCGAAATTGGCAGCAAAGACAGCAGTAGGGTTAACGATGGATGAAATTATGAATCCAGTTACGAAGACTTCTTATGCTTGTTTTGAACCAACAATTGATTATATTGTAACGAAGATTCCAAGATTTCCCTTTGATAAATTCCCGAGTGCTGATCGCCGCTTAGGAACACAGATGAAAGCTACTGGGGAAGTGATGTCAATCGGACGTAATTTTGAAGAAAGCTTATTAAAAGCAATTCGTTCAATTGAAATGAAAGTAGATCATATTTTTATGGCTGATTTTGTGGAATTCTCAGTAGATGATTTGTGGCTAAAAGTAAAACAACATGATGATGAGCGTTTATACGCTATTATGGAACTAATTCGTCGTGGTGTAGATATTCAAGATATTTATGAGTTTACAATGATTGATCCATTCTTCTTATATAAATTGAAAAAGATATATGATATGGAAATAAAATTAAAAGAAAATAGAAAAGATGTTGAAACTTTGGAATTAGTAAAACGTAATGGTTTCTCAGATTCTTATATTGCTAAAGTTTGGGAAATGGAAGAAGATGATATTTATCATATGCGTAAAGAAAATAAATTGATTCCAGTTTATAAAATGGTGGATACTTGTGCAGGTGAATTTGAATCGAATACACCATACTTTTATTCAAGTTATTTGCAAGAAAATGAATCGCTTCGAAGTGATAAGAAAAAAGTAATCGTTTTAGGTTCAGGTCCAATTCGAATTGGACAAGGGGTAGAATTCGATTATGCAACGGTACACTGTGTATTAGCGCTTCGTGAAGCAGGTTATGAAGCAATCGTAGTGAATAATAATCCAGAAACAGTATCAACGGATTTTTCAATCTCTGATAAATTGTATTTTGAACCATTAACATTGGAAGATGTGATGCATATTGTGGATTTAGAAGATCCATTAGGAGTAATTGTACAATTTGGTGGTCAAACAGCAATCAATTTGGCAGATGGATTAGAAAAACGGGGTGTGAAAATTTTAGGGACTTCAGTAAAGAATATCAATCTTGCAGAAGATCGCTATGAGTTTGAAGCTATGTTGCATAAATTGAATATTCCTCAACCAAAAGGAGAAACGGCTTTTGAGGTGGAAGAGTCGATTGCGATAGCGAATCGGATTGGATATCCAGTACTAGTAAGACCTTCTTATGTGTTAGGTGGAAGAGCAATGGAAATTGTACATAATGATGATGACTTACGAAAATATATGACGAATGCAATTAAGGAAATATCACATGATTCACCAATCTTAGTAGATAAATATATTGTTGGTAAAGAAGTCGAAACAGATGCAATTTGTGATGGAGAAAATGTTTATATCCCTGGAATCATGGAACATATTGAACGTGCAGGTGTTCATTCAGGAGATTCAATCAGTGTATATCCAACACAGACCTTAAGCAAGGATGTAAAATATAAAATTATTGAGTATACAACAAAAATAGGAAAAGGATTTAATTTTATTGGTTTGTTTAATATTCAATTTATTATTGATCGAAATGATGAAGTATATGTCTTAGAAGTAAATCCAAGGAGCAGTAGAACAATACCATTCTTGTCAAAGATTACAAATGTACCAATGGCTAATATTGCAACGAAAGCAATAATGGGTGAGCATTTAATCAAGCAAGGATACTTAGAAGGTATCAAGCGTGAACCAGATCGAGTTTATGTGAAAGCACCAGTGTTCTCATTTGCGAAATTACGTAGTGTAGATACAACCTTAGGTCCTGAAATGAAAAGTACGGGAGAATCTTTAGGTGCTGATCAAACCATTGATAAAGCATTGTATAAAGCGATGATAGCTTCTGGAATAAAAATCCCATTACATGGTTCTGTGTTGATGACAATTGCAGATACGAATAAAGAAGAAGCACTTTCGCTTGCGAAGCGATTTGAGGAAATCGGATATGGAATTTTTGCTACTAGTGGAACTTGTAAGTTTTTGAAAAAACATAATGTAAATGTACAAGAAGTTGCAAAAGTTGATCAGGAAGATTTTGATGTTTTAGATTTAATAATCAAAGGAAAAGTGGACTATGTTGTAAATACGATGTCACAGGAAAAATCTTCACGCGATGATGGTTTCATGATTCGTCGTGTTGCTGCAGAAAATGGAATTTCATGTTTAACATCTTTAGATACAGCAGATGCAATCTTGAAAGTTATTGAGGCTCAAAGTTTTTCATCTATACCAATGGGGGATATTCATGAAAATTAGCAACGATAAAATTATTTCAAATGAAAAAATTGCAAATGATACATATAAAATGGTGTTACAACCAGAAACAATACCAATAATTTTACCAGGACAGTTTGTTAATATAAAAGTGGATGGAAATATGTTACGTCGTCCAATCAGTGTGGCTAGTGTAGATCAAAATACTTATACGATTATTTATAAAGTAGTGGGGGTTGGCACAAAGAAACTCAGTAAATTATCAAAAGGACATATCCTTGATATTATGGGACCATTAGGAAGTTCTTTCCCAATTCATGAAACGCTTGATGAGGTATTGTTAATTGGTGGAGGAGTAGGAGTTCCACCATTATATGAAGTAGCAAAGCAATATCGTCAACAAGGAATAGAAGTATATGTTGTTTTGGGGTTTAATGATAAAGATGCCATTTTCTATGAAGATGATTTTAAACAGTTGGGTTGTAAAGTGTATACTTCTACAATGGATGGCAGCTATGGTATTAAAGGGACAGTTATGGATTGTATAAAAGAACATAATATCACTTGTGATACAGTATATAGTTGTGGACCATTACGAATGTTAGAAGCAGTAGATAAGAATTATAAAAAGGGTTATCTTTCCTTTGAGGCACGCATGGCGTGTGGAATAGGTGCTTGCATGGGTTGTGTGTGTAAAGACAAAGAAGATAAAGAGATGTATTATCGAATTTGTAAAGAAGGACCTGTGTTTGAAATTGGGAAGGTGGAAATCGTATGTTAGAAATAAAGTTACCAGGATTGGATTTGAAAAATCCAATTATTCCTGCAAGTGGATGTTTTGGATTTGGAAGAGAGTATGCTGAACTTTATGATTTAAGTGTATTAGGAGGTATTGCAATTAAAAGTGCTACCTTAGAAAAACGTTATGGAAATCCAACCCCACGAATTGCAGAAACACCAGAAGGAATGTTGAATGCAATCGGTTTACAAAATCCTGGAGTAGATGCAATCATTGCAAATGAATTGCCATGGTTAGCAACTTTTGATACACAAATTATCGCAAATGTTGCTGGTGCCAGCGAGGAAGAATATATTGAAGTAATTAAGCGATTAAACGCGAATGAGACGGTGAAAGCTTATGAGCTCAACATTAGTTGTCCAAATGTAAAACATGGCGGTATTGGCTTAGGAACAGATCCTACACTAGCTGCTAATATTACCCGAATGGCAAAAGAAGTAGCAACAAAGCCAGTGTATGTAAAGCTATCTCCCAATGTAAGTAATATTGTTGAAATTGCGAAGGCAGTAGAGGCTGCAGGAGCGGATGGTTTAGTATTAATTAATACCTTGCTAGGGATGCGTTTTGATTTGCATACAGGTAAACCTATTCTTGCCAATTTGACAGGTGGGTTAAGTGGACCAGCGATAAAACCGATAGCCCTTCGTATGGTGTATCAAGTTTATAAAGAAGTTAAGATACCAATTATTGGTGTTGGAGGTATTTGTAGTGCAGAGGATGTATTGGAATTCTTATATGCAGGAGCAAGTGCAGTACAAGTCGGAATGTATAATTTTGTAGATCCTTATATTTGTCCAAAGATTATTGAAGATTTACCAAAGACATTAAAAAAATATGGAATTAAAAATATTCAAGAAGCGATAGGGAGGAGTCATCATGAATAAAACAATCGTAGCATTAGATTTTTCCACAAAAACAGAGACAATTGAATTTTTAAAAAAATTTGATGAACCGATTTTTGTGAAGATTGGAATGGAATTAACCTATGCATGTGGATTAGAGATTATTGAAGCGGTTAAAGAGATGGGACATCAAATATTCTTAGATCTTAAATTGCATGATATTCCTAATACGGTAAAAGGTGGAATGAAAAACTTAGCTTCATTAGGTGTAGATATTGTAAATCTACACTGTGCAGGAGGTAGCACAATGATGAAAGCGGCAATGGAAGGTCTAGAAGAAGGGGCTGTAAATGGGAAACCTCCACTTTGTATAGGTGTAACACAACTTACTAGTACTTCAAAAGAAATGATGAATGATGAGCTTTTAATTGATGGTGAAGTGTTGGATGTAGTATTACATTATGCAAAGAATGCAAAAGATTCGGGACTTGATGGTGTTGTTTGTTCAGTGCATGAGGCAAATGCAATTCATAAATTGTGTGGAGATGACTTTTTGACGGTTACACCAGGAATTCGGTTGAGCACAGATTCAGTGGATGATCAAAAACGAGTTGCGACACCGGAATATGCCAAAGAACAAGGATGTGACTATATTGTGGTTGGACGTTCAATTACAAAAAGTGAGAATCCAAAGCAAACATATATAAATATTGAAGGGATGATGAGATAATGGAAAAGCAAATAGCAAAAAATTTATTAGAAGCTGAAGCAGTGTTTTTAAGACCAAATGATCCATTTACTTGGGCAAGTGGTATAAAGAGTCCGATTTATTGTGATAATCGCTTAATCTTATCGTATCCAGATAAACGACGCATGGTTGTAGATGGGTTTGTAAAGCTTATCAAAAGTGAATATCCAGATGTGGATATGATCATGGGAACAGCTACGGCAGGGATTCCATGGGCGGCACTTGTAGCGGATCAAATGGATTTACCTATGGGGTATGTTAGAAGTTCTAATAAATCGCATGGGAAAGAAAATAAGATTGAAGGAAAAGTAACTTCTGGAATGAAAGTTGTAATTATTGAAGACTTAATTTCAACAGGTGGTAGTGTAAAAGGGGTAGTTGAAGCATTAAGAGATACAGGATGTGAAGTATTGAGTGTTGTAGCGATATTCACATATCTGTTACCAAAAGCACAAGCTGCATTTGATGAAATGAGGTGTCAATTAAAGACATTGAGCAATTATGATTATTTGTTGGAAGCTGCTTTGGAAATGGATTACATTAAGGATGAAGACTTAAGTAAATTACAGGCATTTAAGCAAAACCCATCCGATGATTCATGGATGAAAAAATAACAAAAAAAGTTGGCGATTGACCAACTTTTCTTTTGCATTAATTTCCAATATAGATTACATAAGAATCTGTATCGTTTACTTTTGCTCCACTATAAATGGTACTTTTTGAAAGATCCAATTCACCTGTTGAAACACTAGAGCTTTTTTCAAATGAATATTTCACTTCAGGATAATATGTTTTCATATAATTGTTTACTTTGTTAACAGCAGCATTGTAACTAAGGCCTCCAGTAAACAAGGCATCAAATCCACTATCTATTGTATATTCTTTTTCATCTTTAATATCACTGGCTTTAACGCTTTGACAACGCTTATCACTGCTTACATCCGTTTTCGCATATTTGTAGTAACCACATACTTTTATTTCATCACCATTTTTCAATGCAGAAGGCCAAGCGGAGAATTTTCCACTACCACTACCAGGTGTTTGGGTTGTTACTACCGTACCATTTACGGATATATCCGCTTTGTATTGTACAGCTCCAAACAAGAAAGACTTATCAAAGAAACGTTCCCCAGAAGCAGAAACTCCATTTGCACTCATACTTTTTGAATTTGAGGCTTCTTTTAGTTTTTCGCTATCTGGGAATGCAGCAATCTTATAATTAACAGTTCCATCTTTGAAACTAACACTAATATTTTCAGGTGTTGATAACGCATCTGGTGATACGGTTTTCAAATTACCTGAATATTTCTTTAAGATGTAACCAGTTACCATTAAGTCACTTTGATTTGCAGTAGCTGTTGCATAAGGGAATAATCCCTTGATATGTGTAATAGATGTTACATCATCTGGTTGTGGAAATATCTCTTTTGAAGCAGTATTTCCATTATCTGTAAGATTATCTAGCATAGATCTAGTAATTCTACCTTCAAGATTCCAGTTGAGTAATTGATCAGGTGTTAAATAATTTTCTTCACCAGCTGCTGGTTTATCGTAACCAGCCCATGTTGCAACCGTATATGTATCTGTATACCCAACAATCCATTTATCTCTGGCACTTCCTTTTGGATAGTTATACTTTAAAGCTTCTTCATCATCATAATCGGTTGTTCCAGTTTTACCATAGATACGATATCCAGAATCTTTAAGACTGATAATGTTTCCCCAACCTTTATCTACAGCTCCAGCTAACATATATGATGTTAACCATGCAGCTCCTTCTGAAAAGACTCTTTGTTCTTCTTGGTCAGCTTTATAATCTTTTTTACTTTCATCTTGATATTTAATTTGTTTTACAGAGTATGGCTCAATGTAATTCCCTTTGTTTGCTAATGTTGCATATGCTCCTGCAAGTTGTAAAGGGGTTACTCTAAGGTCACTACCACCAATTGAGTAGTTTATGGAGAAGCGTTCAACCGCAGTTTCACTAAACCCTAATTTCTTAAGGTAACTTTTCATTCCATCTTCACCAATGGTATCCACAAGGCTTAGCATGGTTCTATAAGCTGGTACATTATATGAATAGTTGATGGCATCTTCTAAAAGCACATCTCCTCGCCATTGACGATCAGCATTATACATTACGCTTCCATTCCCATATGCAAGTGGTCCATCTTCAAGTGTATGCTTTGTGGAATAACCAAGTTCATCAAATGCTTCTGCATAATCAACAATTGGTTTTGCCGTAGATCCAATTTGTTGAGTTTCATTCCATGCGCGGTTCATCGATATGTCACTACCTCGACCTCCACCAAGAGCTTCAATTGCACCGGTTTGATTATTAATTGCTGCAAATCCAGTTTGATAGCGATCATCGTAGTTTACTGTGATATCAAATGGAACACCATAACTATCTATTGCATCATCATTACAAATCGCATCTGCATATTCTTGTGCATCACGATTCATTGTCGTATAGATATCCATTGAGACTACATAAGGGTTATCCCCTGTTTTTCTTTCAACTTCTTTTACTACATAAGCGACAAAACTCTCATATTTATCAACAGTGAAGTTTGTTTCACCATTTAAAGCAAACGCCAATTCTGTTGATTTTGCTAGTTCATATTCTTTATCAGTAATATATCCATGATAATTCATAAGTTCTAATGTCGTATTTCTTCTACTTACTGCTTCATCGTAATGGTTTACATACACCGTACCATTTTCATCAACTTCTGATTTATAATAGGGGTTATAAACACCTGGTGCATTAATAACACCAGCTAAGAAAGCAGCTTCGCTTAAATTTAAATCTTCTACATTTTTTCCAAAATAATATTGAGCACCTTTTTGAATTCCTCTTGCCGGACCACCAAAATTAATCTTATTTAAATAATTTTCAATAATTTTTTCTTTTGATAGTTCTGATTCAATTTCCATCGATTTAAAAATTTCTTGAACTTTTTGCTCAACTTTTCCTAATGTAGAAGCTTCTTGTTTTGCTTCTTCTGAGAATAAAGCAACATCAACCAATTGCATAGTTAATGTAGAACCACCTTGTCGAATTCCACCAGATGTTACATTCACAAAACCAGACTTGATAAATCTAGGTAAATCAAATCCATTGTGTGTGAAAAATCTTGAATCCTCAACAGATAGAAAAGCATCAATTACAACTTGTGGAATTTGTTCATATTTAATATTTTCACGAACTCCACTCTCACCTGATAGAGTAGTTATTAATTCACCATTCGCATCATAGATTCGAGATGAATTCTCTGCTGTAAGTCCATCGATTCCAGCAACGATTTCTGATTTGTTTAAAATGTTTTGTAAAACAACAAAACCTACAATACTAACAACTAAGACAGTAGATAAAAATACAATACAGATGCTGTTTACAATTTGTCTTCTGGTTAATTTCCCCTTAGGTTTTGGGGTGCTATTGGTATTAGTGCTTTTCTTTGATTTGTTTTTTAACTTAAAAGCCATATGTATCCTCCTTAAAATACAAAGTATCTACAATATTTAGATATTTTAATCGCGGAGAAAATGATTCTGCAATTAAATATCCACACTCTTTTACTTTTTTATAACTAATCGATTTTTGTGAATGATCCAAATAAGCGTTTACAATAATTGAACCATCTATTAAGTAGGTTTCATTATAAGCACTAAATCGAATAATCACAAAAGCGATTCCTCCATGAAGGGCAACATCTCGTAAATGTTGAATCTGATGTTCATGGATGTTTTTAAAGGTGAATGATACTTTTGATTTTGTTTCTTTTGCTTCAAAATCAATGTATTTTCCTCGATAAATCCCATTGTAGTCAGTGGTACTAGGGGTTTTGTAATACCCTTCAACAATTTTTGCACTACTACGATTTGGGTAATCGACACGGACAACTTGAACAGGCGTAGGTTTCTTATATATAAGAGCCTGTTTTGTATCTCGATAAAATCGATTACTATCATTGATGTCTTTTTCGAGTCCCATTCCTCTTTGGTTAGAGTAATTTGAACTGCTTTGAAGATTTGGTTTTTTCTTGTTTGGATAGTTAATCATATATTCACCTAGTTTATATTATACTACAATCAGATATGTGATTTCCATAAATTTCATTATTATACTTGCTTTTTTTATAATAATTTGCGAAACTTAGATTGGTGATTAGAAATGAATCAAAAATATAATTTAAATACTAAAAAAATTCTTGAAAAAGAATTCCATGTTGATATGAAAGGGTATTCTACTCATGAGGTAGATGTTTTTTTAGATTTGGTTATTGAAGATTATGAAGCCTATGATCAATATGTTGAAGAATTAGGTACACATCTACAAAACTATGAAGCAGAGATAAAGAAACTTCATGGAGTAATTGCTGAGTTAGAAGCGACGTTGAAATATGAGAGTGGTAAGCAACAAAGTGTTGATCAAGTTGATTTGTTGAAGCGTATTTCTAATCTAGAGAAGACAGTTTTTAAAAAATAGTACATGGCAATCGCTGCTTATTTTGTAAGTAGAGGAAAGTCCATGCTCGCATAGTCTGTGATGATTATAGTGTTTGTGCTAGATGAAAAAATAAATCTAGGTAGCTTTGGCTAACGGCTGAAAAAGTCCTAAGGAATATATATTCTATGGAGGATTTCTTTAAAAGTGCCACAGAGACGAGCTTTTATAGAAATATAAAAGATGGAACGGGTAAACCCCACAAGCGAGAAACCCAAATTTTGGTAGGGGAACTTCTGCGTGTGAAACGAAACACAAAGAGGACACATATACGTGTAGATAAATGGTTGCCACCTTTTATAAAGGTACAGAACATGGCTTATATGTACTATTTTTAGAAAAATGAGACAATGGTTTCATTTTTTTGTTTTACATACATTTTCAATATTGGTATAATATTAGTGGTATGTCTTACATGAGGTGAAGAATGAAAGATATAGGAAAAAAATTACAAGAAAAAAGAAGTGAGCTAAAGTTGTCATATGAAGATGTTTCAAAGATGACAAAAATGCCAACAGACAACATTCGCGCAATTGAGAGTGGGAATATAGAATATTTCCAAAATGACATTACTTATTTGCGTTTTTATGTACGTGCTTATTGTAAAGCTTTGGGGATTCCCTTTGAAGATCTTCGTGAGCAATTTGATGATAGCATTGAAGAATTTACCCAAACAATGTCTTTGAAGGCGATTAAAGATCGTGAAAATATCGAAGATAATATAGCATCTAGAACAGAAATAAAAAAAGCGGACACTTATAAAGAACCGCCAATTGAAACGGTGAAAGATCGAAGTTCAATTCGTCAAAATGCAAGCCAAACAAACCGATTTCGCAAGAAAGGAAAATTGGATATATCACTTATATCTCTTTTAGTGATTGTTGCAATTGTTATTGGTGTTATTGTTTATGTGATGTTTAGTAATGGACTAAATCCAAATTCTAGTGGGTCAGAAGAACCACCAGTAAGTGACACAAATACACCAACTCCAGAGAAAGAAAAAGAGAAAGAGAAAGAAAAGGAAAAAGAGAAGGAAAAAGAGCCTTCATACACAGTAAAAGAAGTAACGGCTGATAGTTATGAAATCAATGGTCTTAAAACAGGGGATCCATTGAAAATTGACATTACTTTTAGCGAAAGCTGTTGGGTTGTTGGAACATTGAATGGAACTGAAGAAATGATAGTATCGGATACATATACAGTAGAAAAACCTGTCAACTATGAAGGTGTAGTAGGCACTAACGATGTATATAGTATTACTTTTGGTAACTATAAACCAGATGTTGTTACCGTAAAAATCAATGGGCAAAAAATGACAATAAACCCTGAAATTACAGGTGGTACAAACTATGCTGTATTAACGATTACAGTGAAAGGCAATTAATATGAATTTGCCAAATAAAATATCTATTTTTCGAATTTTGTTGATACCAGTAATTGTATTTTTATATTTGTTTCCTTTTGGTGATTATGGGATTGTTTTTCCCGTTTATATGGTTAATGAAATAGCAATATCAGCATTAAATATAATTATTTTAATTCTTTTTGCAATTGCATCTATAACTGATTTTATTGATGGGTATATTGCTCGGAAATATAATCTTATAACATCTTTTGGGAAATTTATTGATCCGATTGCAGATAAATTATTAGTGAATACATTATTTATTTTACTAGCATCATCTGGCACTGTTTCAATTGTGCCAGTTTTATTGATGATTTGGCGTGATACAATGGTAGATGCAATGCGCATGATGAGTGCCAATAAAGGAATTGTGGTTGCTGCTGGAATATGGGGGAAGATGAAAACCGTTTTTCAGATGGTAACCATTATTGTTATATTATTAAATAATATCCCATTTGCATTTTTTGATATCCCAGCTGCTGATATTTTAGTATGGGTATCTGCCATTATCTCTGTATATAGTGGAATTGTTTATTTCATGCAGGCAAAAGATGTTATTATGGAGAGCAAGTAGAGATGAATCAATTAGTTGGCTTATTGAAAAGTAAGAATATGACAATTGCTAGCATTGAAAGCTTAACGGCAGGTTTATTTGCAGCAAAAGTAGCAAGCGTTTCAGGAGCATCAACGGTTTTAAAAGGTGGGATGATTACCTATCAAACAAGTGCTAAACAAGATGTTTTACACATTGATGAGCAAATTCTAAAAACATATGGTGTTGTTTCTAAGGAATGTGCAGAAGCGATGGCTATATGTGGAGAAAAGATATTTAAGACCGATATTATTGTATCTTGTACAGGAAATGCAGGTCCAGATGTAATGGAAGAAAAACCTGTTGGTTTAGTCTTCATGGGAATTAGGATTTATGGTAAAATCTATACATATCAAAATGTGTTTAGAGGGTCGCGCAATGAAATTCGTGAACAAGTATGTACATATTTAGAAAATAAACTTATAGAACATCTAAGTTAGGGGTTTTCAAAGTTTAAGCATACAAAATATAAGGAGGAAGCTATGGCTGATAAAAAAGAGATGGAAAAAAAGGATGCACTATTAGAAGATGCATTAAAATCTATAGAAAAACAATTTGGTAAAGGTTCGATTATGAAATTGGGTGATCGTAGTGCAGTTGCAATTGATGCAATTAGCTCAGGTAGTATCAAAATCGATGATGCTTTGGGTATTGGTGGATATCCTCGAGGAAGAATTATTGAAGTATATGGACCAGAATCAAGTGGGAAAACAACGTTGGCATTACATGCTATTGCCGAGGTACAAAAAGCTGGCGGACGCGCAGCGTTTATTGATGCAGAGAATGCTATTGATCCACTTTATGCGAAAAATTTGGGTGTGGATATTGATGAATTGGTATTATCACAGCCAGACTCTGGAGAACAAGCGCTTGAAATTTGTGAAATGTTAATTCGTAGTGGAGCAATTGATTTGGTTGTTGTCGATTCTGTTGCTGCATTGGTGCCACAAGCTGAATTAGATGGTGAAATGGGAGATGCACAAGTTGGTCTTCAAGCACGTTTGATGTCAAAGGCAATGCGTAAATTATCTGGTGTAATGAACAAAAGTGAATGTACAGCAATATTTATTAACCAATTAAGAGAAAAAGTGGGAATTTTATTTGGAAATCCAGAGACAACACCTGGTGGTAGAGCATTAAAATTCTATTCATCTGTTCGTTTAGATATTCGTCGTAGTGAAGCAATTAAAGTTGGAACGGATGTAGTAGGGAATAAGGTAAATGTTAAGGTGGTAAAAAACAAGGTTGCACCACCATTCAAAGTAGCAAGTGTAGAAATTATGTATGGAGAAGGAATCTCATATGTTGCTGAAGTACTTGACCTTTGTGTTGATTACGAAATCATTCAAAAAAGTGGTGCGTGGTTCTCGTATGGTGACGAAAAAATTGGTCAAGGAAAAGAAGCTGCTAAGAACTATTTAAAGGAAAATCCTAAGTTTTTAGAAGAAATATCAGCAAAACTAAAAGATAAGATGTATCCAAAAGAAGAAGAAGTGCAAAAAGAAGCTTAAGCTTCTTTTTTTTGGAATATATTTTAATTGAAAAAAAGTTAAAATTTATGTATTATATACGTAGGTGAAAAAAACGCCAAAAGTATGAAATAAAAAGAAATAAGGAGGATTTTTATGGATATAAGTACAATCCTCTTGTCTGGTGTAATTGGTGTTGTTTTAGGGGTTGTCATTATGATGATAGTCGCTAAAATGGGAATTACAAAAAGTAAACATCAAGCAAAAATTACAATACAGGAAGCTGAGTCTAAAGCTGATAACATTGTTAAACAAGCAGTGTTGGAAGGTAAGACCCAAGCTCATGAAATGAAACTTAATGCAGAAAAAGAAGTAAAGAAGAGAAATGAGGAACTCCAAGATAAGGAGAGCCAACTTTTACGTAGGGAAGATAATCTCAATTTTAGAGATGAGTCTTTAACGAGCAAAGAAGCTCAAGTGGATAAGAAAAATACGCAATTAAGTGAAAAACTGTCAGCATTAGACAAGAAAGAAGAAGAATTGGATCGTCATATTGATGCTCAAGTAGATGAACTTGAAAGAATCGCGACGATGTCAAGCCAACAGGCAAAAACAGAATTATTTAGTATTGTTGAGAAACGAATGGATAAAGAAGTCGTTTCTTATATTAAAGAAAGAGAAGAAGAAGCCAAAGATATTGCGGATGAAAAAGCACGTAATATCATTGCTTTATCAGTACAACGTTTATCGCAAGAGGAAGCGTCAGATCGAATGGTTTCAGTGGTAACTTTACCTTCAGAAGAAATGAAAGGTAGAATTATCGGACGTGAAGGACGTAACATCAAAGCAATTGAACAAGCAACAGGGGTAGATTTAAATATTGATGATACACCTGAAGTAATAACTTTATCTTGCTTTGATCCAATTCGTCGTGAAATCGCACGTCAAGCACTTGAAAGCTTGATCAAGGATGGAAGAATCCAACCTGGAAGAATTGAAGAAGTGGTACGTAAAGTGAAAAAAGAAATGGATACGACAATTTTAAAAGCTGGAGAAGATGCAATTTTCAAATTGGGTATCGGTAAAATGGATAAAGATATCATACGTTTAGTAGGAAAATTGAAATATCGTTATAGTTATGGACAAAATGCTTTACAGCATTCTATGGAAGTAGCACATTTAACAGGTATGATGGCAGCTGAACTTGGACTTAATCAAGCGTTAGCGAAGCGAGCTGGATTATTGCATGATATTGGGAAATCAATTGATTACGAAGTGGATGGAAGTCATGTTGAATTGGGATACAAATTTGCTAAGAAGCATGGAGAAGATCCAGTTGTTTTAAATGCTATTCAATCTCATCATGGTGAAGTAGAAGCGAAGTATTTGATTTCCAATCTAGTATACGCAGCAGACACTTTAAGTGCAGCTCGTCCTGGAGCTCGTAAAGAGCAAATGCAAAATTACATTAAACGATTAGAAGATCTTGAGCAGATTTCAAAATCATTTGATGGTGTAGAAAGTACATATGCAATTCAAGCAGGACGTGAAATTAGAGTTATGGTTTCGCCAAATAAATTGGATGATACAGCGTGTACAAAATTGGCACGTGAATTAAAAGATAAAATTGAAGCAGAATTAACATATCCAGGACAAATAAAAGTTACCGTTATTCGTGAAACACGGGCTAATGAAGTGGCAAAATAATGCGAATTTTATTTGTTGGTGATGTTGTCGGAGCTGTTGGTCGTAAAATGGTTGGTGAACATGTGAGGAGAATCAAAGCTGAACAAGCGATTGATTTGGTGATTGCTAATGGAGAGAATGCAGCTCATGGAAAAGGATTGACTTACAAGATTTATAATCAACTCTTAGATTATGGAGTGGATGTGATTACGATGGGTAATCACACATTTTCCAAAGATGTAATTTTGAATTTTATTGATGATGCAGAATACTTGGTTCGCCCAATGAATTTAGAACCATTGGAATATGGTCAATATTATAAAGTAGTAGAAGTGAATGGGAAAAAGGTTTGCGTATGTAATATTATGTGTGAGGTATTCATGCACAATGTAAGTGAATCTCCCTTCGCTTGTATGGAGATGATTCTAGAAGATGTAGAAGCAGATATTTATTTTGTTGACTTACATGGTGAGGCGACAAGCGAGAAAGCAGCATTTGCAAATGTTTTCAAAAACCAAGTACAGGTGATTGTGGGAACCCATACACATGTGCAAACGGCAGATGAACGACTGATTGAGCAAACGGCATTTATCAGTGATGTGGGAATGTGCGGTGCTTATGATAGTATTATTGGACGTGATGTTTCTGAAGTTTTGACACGGTTTCTAACAAGTGAAAAAACCCGATTTACAGTTGCAGAGGGTGATGGAATGTTCTGTGCAGCGGTTATTGAAATTGATGATAACAATCATGCAGTTTCGATTGAAAGGATTCAAATACGTCCAAATTGAAGATTGTAATTTATAGTGAAAGTGATATAATAAGAATGTCATAAAGGAGGACTTACAATGCCAGTAAAAGTTAATTTAGATACTTGTATTGGGTGTGGAGCTTGTGTTGGATCTTGTCCGGTTGAAGCTTTGTCAATGAATGATGAAGGTAAAGCGGTTGTTGATGAGGCAACATGTATTGATTGTGGAGCATGTTTAGGAACTTGCCCTACAGAAGCTATTACACAATAAACCGAGCCTAGCTTGGTTTTTTTAATGAAATGAGAGGTTTTCAATGGAAGCAAAAGATAAATATGTTTTACCAAGTTTAAAACATGCACAAAAAAGAAGTCAAACAAAGAGTAATATTGAAAAGGATTTATTTAAAATTCCTCATGAAGTGAGAAATTTAGGGATTAATCGAACTTTTTATTTGCGTACATATGGTTGTCAGGCGAATGAACGTGATGGGGAAACCATTGCAGGGATTTTAGAGCAATTACATTTTACACAAGTAGATACCCCAGAAGCCGCAGATTTGATTATGTTGAATACATGTGCAGTACGAAAAAATGCAGAAGACAAGGTACTTGGAGAACTAGGGCAATTAAAGCGATTGAAGAATACAAATCCTGATTTACTTTTTGCGATGTGTGGTTGTATGGCTCAGGAAGAAGAAATCGTCTCTTTGATTATGAAAAAATATCCCCATGTAGATTTAGTTTTTGGTACTCATAATATCCATCGATTACCTCAATTGCTTTATCAAGCAATGATGAATAAAGAGCGTACAATTGAAGTTTTTTCTAAAGAAGGGGAAGTAATAGAAAATTTACCAGTGAAGCGATTTGGTACACATAAAGCATGGGTAAATATTATGTATGGATGTGATAAATTCTGTACATATTGTATTGTTCCTTATACTCGTGGAAAAGAACGTTCACGGACTGTTGAAGACATTTTAATAGAAGTACAAGAACTTAAAGAAACGGGATTTAAGGAAATTACACTATTGGGTCAGAATGTAAACTCATATGGGAAAGATTTACAAATAGATGGTGGGTTTGCGCACTTATTGAAAGAGGTTGCCAAAACAGGGATTGAAAGAATTCGATTTACAACTTCACATCCATGGGATTTTAGTGATGAGATGGTAGATATGATTGCAAAATACGATAATATTATGCCGTTTATTCATCTTCCTGTTCAATCTGGAGATAATGAGATGCTTAAGATTATGGGGCGACGTTATACGATAGAGGATTATAAAGCAACTTTTGATAAATTAAAAAACAAGGTTAAAAATTGCGCATTTTCAACTGATATCATTGTAGGGTTTCCAAATGAGAGTGAAGAGCAATTTCAACGTACATTAGATATTGTTGATTATTGTCAGTTTGATAATGCTTTCACTTTTATTTATTCACCAAGAGAGGGGACACCCGCAGCGAAGATGAAAGATAATGTTAGCTTTGAAGTGAAACAAGATCGTTTGAATAGATTAATGGAAAAAACAAACAAATATGCGAAGATGCAAAATGATAAGTACGTTGGTAAAGTGTGTAAAGTACTTGTGGATGGGCCAAGTAAAAAGAATAAGGATATCTATAGTGGATATACGGAACAGAACAAGCTTGTAAACTTTGTAAGAACAACGGATATTACTCCTGGAGAAATTGTGGAAGTGAAAATTATGGAAGCGAAAACATGGACATTAAAGGGAGAGCAAATATAGCGGTAAGAAATAACGGATCATGTATTTAAGAGATGAAGTGAAATTCGTTCAATATTTATGAAAAGTGATACAATGAAAGAGTAGGGAACTACTCTTTCATTTATATTATTAAGTAAATGTACTGATTTTATTACACTGCAATGATAAAATATATAGTATACAAATTCACATAGTATAATTTAAAAATATGAAAAAGTATATATATAAAATATTGAATAAAACTTACTACTACAAGGAGGATATAAAATGCAAAATGAAGACATTAGAATCAATGGCAATGCCAAGTTGGATGGCGGAAGATATGAAGATATTATTGTAAGTGGAAATGCTAAATTTATGGGCGATGTAGTTTGTCATAAGGCATATGTAAGTGGAATGGCAAGGTTTGAGGGCAGTTTAGAGTGTGACAAGCTTGATGTGAGTGGAAATATAAAATGTGAAGGTGATGTAAAATCAAAAGTGATTTCAATTACTGGAGTGTTTAAAGGTGAGCAAGGGATGATTTATGCTGATAAAATAGAAATCAATGGTATGATGAAAAGTGAAGCCACTATTCATGCTAGTAAAGTTGATGTCATTGGTGGTATAAAAGCGAATACTTTACAAAGTGAAGAAGTGTATATTTCTTTAGAGGGGATAGTAAATGGTTTGTTATCTAGAAGTTTATCATTGAATAAAGTGGAAAATATCGAATGTACAAAAATAGAAGCATCGTATTTAAAATGTAAGATGATTCATGCCAATGAAATTACATTAACAAAGAATTCAAAAGTAGATGTTGTAAACTGTGATGGTATTTTAACAGTTGATGCTAGTTGTCAAATCATGCAAATTAATGGTGATTGTCAAATTCGTAGAATTTAGATAAGGAAATATCCTTATCTTTTTTTGTGCACTTCTAGACTTTGATTGGGAAACAGGATAAAATAGATGTTAGGTGATAAAAATGGGTAAAAAAATAGGTTTTATCGGTGCTGGGAATATGGGGGGAGCGATTCTTGCGGGTGCTTTAAAAGCGAACGCTTTTGCGGCTTCTGACACCTATGTATACAGCATAGATGAAGAAAGATTAAAGCATATGGAGAAGGAATATGGAATCCAGGTTTGCAAAAATAATCAAGAAGTATATCAGAAGAGTGATGTTATTATTCTTGCAGTAAAACCAAATCTTTTTGAAACAATTATTGAAGAACTTCGTGTTAATTATGTAAAGGAAAAAGTTATTGTAAGCATTGCAGCAGGAATAACACTTAAAAAGTTGGATAATTTCTTCCAAAAAGAAAATGTAAATGCGATTCGAATTATGCCGAATACTCCAGCTTTAGTTAATGAAGGGGCAAGTGGTATTTGTAAGAGTGAATTTGTAAATGAAGATGATTTTACATTCGTTAAGGATATTTTTTCAGCAATAGGAATTGTAGAAGAAATTGATGAATCACAAATGGATGCAGTTGTTGCAACAAGTGGTTCGAGTCCTGCATATGCTTTTATGTTTATTGATGCAATCATAAAAGAATCAATGGTGCTGGGATTGTCATACGATGTTGCTAAAAAATTAGCTGCACAATCGGTTTTAGGTGCTGCCAAAATGGTTTTGGAATCAGAATTAACCCCAGATCAATTAAAGCAAAATGTATGTAGTCCAAATGGAACGACAATTGAAGCTGTAGGCGTTTTAGAAACGTTAGGTTTAACAGAGATTGTAGCAAAAGCGATGCAAGCTTGTGCAGAAAAATCTAAACAAATGAGTGAGTAAGATGAAAAAATCAGTAAAGATATATTCTAGAAATACATTGTTTGTAATCCTTGGAAGCTTTATATTTAGCTTAGGAATTAGTTTGTTTATTACACCAATTCACATTTATAGTGGTGGTGTAATGGGATTTTCACAAATTATGCGTACATTATTGGTGAATGCAGGAAATGTTTTTCCTTTTGAAATTAGTGGATTAATCAACTTTGCTATTAACATACCATTGATGTTTATAGCATATCGAAGTATTTCAAAACGATTTTTTTATTTAACTTTTGTAAGTATTCTTGCTCAAACTCTTTTCTTTACCCTGATGCCAATTCCAAAGAATCCTATCTTAGATGATATGTTGGCTTCTTGTTTAGTTGGTGGAATCATTTCAGGCTTTGGTGTGGGGTTTATTCTTCGCTCAAGAGGATCTGGAGGAGGTTTGGATATCTTAGGTGTATTTATATCACGTAAGGCGGCTAACTTTAGTGTTGGAAAACTTTCTTTAATTGTTAATACATGTTTGTTTACAATGTGTGCTGTATTATTCACTCTAGAGACTGCAATTTATTCTATGATTTATTTGGTTGTATTTACCTTTGTTGTGGATAAGGTCCATTACCAAAACATTAATATGACAGCAATGATTTTTACAAAACATGAAGAAGTAATGGATTATATTATAAACCATATGCACCGTGGTGTTACCTATTGGGAAGGCGCTGGAGGGTATACAAAAGAAGGGACTTATATCATGATTACAGCAATCTCTAAATACGAGATTCATCTTTTAAAAAATCGTGTTAAGAAAATCGATGCTAATGCCTTTATTATCTTTAGTGAAGGACTTAGTGTTAGTGGCAATTTTGAAAAAAGGCTATAGGAGGAACCATGAAAAAAATAGCAAAATTATTATTCGTTGTACTACTAGCAGTTACATTAGTAGCTTGTGGTGATGATGGTGGGGTAGCAAGTGAGCCCAACAAAGATTTTGATAAGTTTGTAGACGAACTTCCAGGGAAGATGTTTGAAGAAACAGATTATGAGTTGAATTTTTTCTTTGAGGATAAAGAAGCAGTTGGATACAAGGATGTAACATATGAATTTTCACTTCCATCAAAGAAAAAATATGATAAGGATCTTAAAGACACAAAAGAATTCTATGAAAAAGTAAAAGATTTTAAGCGTAGCTCATTAAGCGAAGATCAACAATTAACATATGATGTTTTACTAGATGCATTTGATACAGAATCAGATGTTAGTGATAAGGCAAATTATTACTTAAGTACAAACTACCTTGATTCAGTATATGGAGAGCCTGGTAATTTACCTTTGAATCTTTATTTTTATAAGTTTAGAACGAAAAATGATATCGATTCATATATTAATTTACTAAAAACAAGTCCAGAATATTTCGTGGGACTTGCGAAACATGAACAAGAACGTCAAGATAAAGGCTATGGTATGACACCATCACAAATAGAGGCGGTTATTAAGCAATGTGATGATTTTATTAAAGCGGATCATGCATTTCTAATAGAATCATTCAATGAAAAAATCAATTCTTTTGAAGGTTTAGAAGATGCGAAGAAAAAAGAATATATAGAAACAAATAAAAAATATGTGAAAGAAGGTATCGTTAAAGCATATAGTGATTTAAAAACAGAATTAGAAAAATTAGATGTTAAGACTAAGAAAGATGAAGGATATGCTTCTGTTTATAAAGATGGTAAAGAATATTATGAAGAATTGATTTATGCAAATACTGGGTTTGATGATGTAGAAGACTATCGTGAATATTTAGAAGATAAGAGTAAAGAATTGCTGAAGAAAGCAAGAGAAGCAGTAAATGCTAGTGAAGAAGTATATAACAAAGTATTTGCTGAAAGTGCAGAAAATGGTGTGATTTATACAAAGGCAACTTCACCACAAGAAACAATTGAACAATTAGAAAATGATATTAAAGAAGATTTCCCAGAAATTAGAAAAGTTGAATATCAAATGGAAATCGTTCCAAAATCAATGCAAAGTATTTTCAGTGCTGCCGCGGCTTACTTTACAAGTCCAGTGGATTCTTTGGATGCAAAAGAAATGATGGTGTTGAATGGAGAATATAAGCAAGATGAATTTTTAACAATCGCTCATGAAGGTTTTCCAGGTCATATGTATCAAATTCAATATTACAAAGAATTTGGTGACGCTCCTATGATTCGTCAATTGTTAGGATACAGTGGTTATACAGAAGGATATGCTAATTATGTTGAGCAGTATTCCGCAAAATATGCAATTGATGCAGAAGCAGCAGAAGCATATACATATTTACAACAATATTCTTATGCTGAAATTTTATTGTTAGATATTCGTATTCATTATGATGGAATAAGTGAAGAAAAAGCGAAAAAGGAATTTAATAAATTGTATAGTGGTCAATTATCAGAAGAAGATTTGAAATCAGCTTATGAGCAATTGCTTCATACGCCAGGTATTTTCTCTAAATACTATGGAGCAGGATTTAGACTTACAGATTTAAGAGAAAGTATAAAAAGTGAAATGGGTGATGATTATACAGATAAAAAATATCATAAAGCATTGTTAGATGTTGGACCAGCATCTTATAAAATTGTAGAAGAATATATTCAAAATCAATTATTAGATTAATATACGCTAAAGAAATATAAAATAAACTCAATTAATTAGGTTTAATGATTAAATAATTAAAGTTACTAAGGACTGATTCCTGAATCATACAGGAGTTAGTCCTTTTTATGAAAACGCTTGCATTATGTGGAAACTATGGTATATTAGAATTATGAAATGTGGTATATACCACGAAAGGAGGGAAAATTCATGACAAATATTTTGCTTGTTTGTTCGGCTGGAATGTCTACAAGTGCGCTTGTTAAGAAAATGCAAGAAGCAGCTGAAGAAAAAGGAATTGAAGCAAATATCTGGGCAGTAGGAGATGCGGAATCTGAAAATCACATTGGAAAAGCAGATGTTATTTGTCTAGGTCCACAAGTTCGTTATCTTGAATCTAAGATGAAAGAGCGCGTGAACAATGAAAAACCTGTGATGGTCATTGATATGGCTAGTTACGGTACTATGAATGGAGCTAAAGTATTAGAAGAAGCACTTTCATTAATTGCTTAGAAGGGTGAATAGGGAAAAAGGAGAACATATGAAAAGTTTTACAAATTGGATGGAACAGCATTTTGTTCCAGTAGCGGCGAAGATTGGATCACAAAAGCACTTAGTTGCAATTCGTGATGCATTCATCGCAATTATGCCAGTTACAATGGCAGGGGCGGTAGCTACATTATTAAATGTATTTTTTAGAGATTTACCAAATGAATGGTGGGGGTTAGAAAATAGTTTCGTATCCTCTGATATTGTATCGGGTATCATTGGGGTAAATGGAAATGTTTGGTGGGGTACACTAGCAATCATTTCTCTAGTATTTATTTTTGCTTTAGGTTATTATATTGCGAAAGCTTATAAAGCACCTGCATTAGCAGGTGGTGTAATCGCTGTGGCTGCTTTTATTGCAGTAACACCACAAGCAATTACGGTTGTTAGTGAAGCAGGTGAAGAAATAGGTGCTTGGGGACATATTAACTATACATATTTAAATTCAAGTGGATTATTTACAGCACTGATTGTTGGATTGTTAGCATCAATTGTTTATTCAAAATTAATTAATGCTAATATTACAATCAAATTACCAGATTCAGTGCCTCCTGCAGTTTCAAAAGCATTTACAGCAATTATTCCTGGATTGATATCTATTTATCTTTGTGCAATTATTGCATATCTTATTAATTTGGGTACAGGAAAAGCTATTGGAGATTTGATTTTGGAATATATTCAACAGCCATTCTTATCGTTGTCACAAGGCTTTGGAGCAGTTATTATCGTTATTATCGCTGTACAGTTGTTTTGGTTCTTTGGGATTCATGGTACGAATGTTTTGGCGCCTGTATTGGATGGAGTTTATCTTACAGCGACAAACTCAAACAATGCAGCCTATACAGCAGGTACAGCAGTGAGTGAGTTACCTTATTTATGGACACGTGGATCATTTGATGCATATGTTTGGATGGGTGGAGCAGGATGTACGATTGCATTGATTATTGCGATTTTCATCTTCTCGAAAAAAGATGATGCAAGAGCAATTGCTAAATTAAGTGCCCCAATGGGAGCATTCAATATCAATGAACCAGTAATGTTTGGTATGCCAATTGTACTTAATCCAATATATTTTATTCCATGGATGATTGTACCAGTGATTCTAACTATCATCGCTTATGCAGCAACGGCAATGGGGGTTGTTCCGCCTGTATTTACACCAGTTCCTTGGGTAATGCCACCAATCATCTATGCTTTCCTTGCAACAGGTGGTAGCATTGCGGCAGCAATCTTAGCATTAATAAACTTAGTTATTGCAGTAGTTATATGGGGTGCATTTGTATTAATTGGAAATAAAGTAGAATTAGAAGAAGCAGATGCCGAATAAGTAAAGCTTTTGATAACGGGAAGAATTCTCTTCCCGTTATAAAGATAAAGGAGATAATATGGAAGGATTAGAATTAACTTGCTTTCAAATCATATCAAATGTTGGTGGTGCAAGGAGTTGTTTCATTGAAGCAATTCAACAAGCTAAAGCAAAAGATTTTGAGAAAGCACAAAAATCTATTGAAGAAGGTGAAGCTTTTTTCACTGAAGGACATCATGCTCATGCACAATTGATTCAAAGCGAAGCAAATGGAGAATTGAGTAATATTACATTATTATTAATTCATGCTGAAGATCAATTGATGAGTGCTGAAGCTTTTAAAATTTTGGCAAATGAGTTTATTGATGTATACAAGCAAATTGGTTAGAATAGAGGTGTGAACATGATTATAATTTCTTGTCCAATAAAACAGGATTTTGTTATAGAAACAGTAGAAGCAATTGATACATTTCAATACAAGTATGAAGGAAAGAATGGGATTAATTTATCTTTTTCAGTAAATACAGAAGATATTGAAGATGCAATTAAAGTAGCGAAAGCGGCAATTAAATCTACTGAGGTAGGAGCTGTTCTATATTTTCAAGTAAAGGCAGCTTAATTAAATAGGAGTGCTTATATGAAAGAATGGTCATTATTTATGATTAGCATGGGTTGTTTATTAATTTTATTATCATCGACAGTAGTAAAAGGTCTTGGCATAATGGTTAGTGGAATTTTACTGACAGCAGTTGGCGTCTACCTTTTACTGAAAAAGAAGAAAGGAAGTTTATAAAATGGAAGTATCGAGAATAATCAGGGGATCAGAAGAAAAATGTTTTTCTATTTTGATGGCATCGTTATTGGAAGATATTGAAGCGGCAGAAGGTAAAAAAGTGAAGTTGGAAGATATTGGAAAGGGATATAACTATACAAAACAATTACAGAATAAACTTGGAAAAGCTGGGACAATAAGGGTTACGATAGTAGAAATAGATTCACCAAGTGTTTATAAAGCTTCTTTTGAAAGTGCACAAGGTGTAAATACATTATCTTATATTTTGGAGAAGGTTGATGATACACATTTTAAGCTAACTTATAATGAAGAATTTTTGTCTGATAAAAAAAGTAATAATTTAAACTATGGACTTATGTCAAAGTTATATAAGCGCTCAAATAAAAAGAAAGCGAATTTAGTGTTGAATCAAATTGAAACACTCGTACAAGAGTAAACGGAGAATGGTTATCATTCTCTTTTTTGGTAAGGAGGACAAAAATGGCAAGATTAGGAATATCAGTATATCCCGAACATGCATCACTAGAGGCTAATAAGGACTATATAAAACGTGCTGCGAATTGTGGGTTTAAAAGAATTTTCACATGTTTATTAAGTGTGGAAGGAAAATCAAAGGATGAAATATTAAAAGAATTTAGAGATATGATTAATTATGCACATGAGTTTCACATGGAAGTAATCTTAGATGTAGCACCATTTGTATTTGATAAGCTTGGTGTTAGTTATGAAAATTTATCATTTTTTAAGGAAATGCATGCAGATGGAATTCGTTTAGATGAAGGTTTTGATGGGTTGAAAGAAAGTTTGATGACCTATAATAAAGAAAATTTGAAAATTGAGATTAATGCAAGTTTTGGAAATGGGTATATTGATAATATCATTTCACATTATCCTAATAAAGATGCAATGATTACATGTCATAATTTTTATCCACAACGTTATACAGGGTTAAGCGAAAAGCATTTTAACTTATGTAATACTATGATAAAAGAACATGGTTTACAAATTGCTGCTTTTGTATCATCACAAAATGTAGATACATTTGGGCCGTGGCCTGTAAACGAAGGGTTATGTACTTTAGAGATACATAGGGATTTACCAATTGATGTACAAATGCGTCATCTGTGTGCTACACAAATGGTTGACGATGTATTAATAGGAAATGCTTTTGCTTCTCAAGAAGAATTAGAAATATGTGCAAAAATCAACCCAAATGTATTAACTTTCAAGATTGATTATGAGAAAGAATTACATCCAACAGAAGAAAAAATTATTTTCGAACACAGACATTTTGTAAGGGGTGATATGAGTGAATACATGGCTCGTTCCACATTCCCTAGAGTAACTCATGCCAAAGAGAGTGTTCCTCCTGCAAATACGCGTGATTTGAAGCGTGGGGATGTGATTATTGTGAATGATGAGTATTCACGATACAAAGGTGAATTGCATATTGTTTTAAAAGATATGCCAAATGATGGAAGAAAGAATGTAATTGGTAGCATTCCAGAAAATGAGAGGATATTATTGGACTATATTGAACCATGGAGAACATTTGCATTTATGCGATAAATACATCTTGTCATTTTCTAAACTGTAACATATAATTGTTATAACAATAGGCAAAATGGAGGAAAATTTAGTGAGCATACCAATTTATTTGCAAATAAAGGAAAAGATGATTGATACGATTCGTGAGTTACCAGCGAATGCACCTATTCCAAGTGAAAGAGATCTAGCAATTCAATATGATGCGAGTCGTATGACTGTTCGCAAATCAATTAATGCCCTAGTAGATGAAGGATATTTATATCGTGATTCTAATAAAGGTACATTTGTTGCTGATAAGGTTTTACATAAAAAAAATACTACCCTAGAAAAAAAGGATGATAATCGAAAAATAAGTTATAAAACGATATATTTTGATGTGAAAGCCTCCTCTTCTGAGGAAGTTCAAGAACGGTTAAATATTGGACCAGAGGATTCTGTAGTTAGGATGATTCGTTTGATGCTTTCGGATGATCGTCCGCAAGCAATTGAAGAAATTTATATTAATCGTTTAAATCTTTCAGATGAAGAATTTAGAAACTTGCCAAAGTGGCAAGATTTTAATGCATTCATATCAAAAGGTGGATTGACACAACGATTTGTACCAACGCTCGTTCCCATGCAGTATGCACATATGTTAGAACTTAAAATCCATGAGCCAATCATCATGGTTGAAAATATAGTCAATCAAAAAAGTGGAAAACCTTTAATTTATATGAAAGTATTCAATAATCCAAAAGAAAAAGTTATAGAAATAACATCGTAGAGTATATCTTTTAAAGATATACTCTCAGACTGTTGACATAAAGGGTGTTCCATTACGGAGCACCCTTTTAATTATGTATGTTTTTAATATTTTTCGTATGCTATCAATTATGTGTGTAAA